>JAUVHP010000024.1 GCA_030593225.1 archaeon | reverse complement strand
ATGTCTGCCTGAACAGGATTCTTCCCAACAACATTAAAATTTCTTATATCACGACCTTCATCATCCCAAGCTTCTATAACTACTTGTCCTAAATCTGCTGTCGCATCTGTTCTATTGGGTTTAGTTGTTTCTATTCTGAATGCATCTTCATTTTGATAACCTAAAAATAATCCATCTCCACTAACATCCATTCCATACATTATTGTATCTTCTATATTAGCATCAGTTGCAACAACTCTCCCTTCAATATCTTTTCCCCATGTTTGATAAATATTATTTGTATCAGCACTTGCAGTAGAATCTTGCGGAAAAGCAAGTCCTTGAATTATAGGCAAAACATTTACAGGATAGTCACTTGGATTAGTAGGGTCTGTTCCCTCGCTAACTTCCACCCCATCATTAAATCCATCTCCATCAGTATCAGAATTATAAGGGTCTGTTTCACCAATATCTACCACTCCATTACCATTAACATCTTCTTCAGGGTTTGTTAATCCATCACCGTCAGAATCAGGAACTCCATTTAAATAATTCCCCACAATTATATCTTTGGTTTTAGATGCACAATTCTTCCAATCATCACAAACTGTTGGTTTTGTGTTATAAAGTTTATCTTCCTCCAACTCCCCAACATCCCATGAGATTTTTCCAGTAGAATCAATCTTTCCTATTCCACCTTCCCAAGAATATGTTAAAGGTCTGTTTTTTGGATTAGTAACTTGAAGTTGGCAGTTTCCAGAAGTATTCTCAGCGATTTCTGCTGGCATACAAACAGATTCGATTGATATGGCATTTGTATAATCAGGATTTACAGTTCCTCCTCCAGAACTTCCACCATTGCTAGTAGGTTGTTCACAACCAGAAAATATGGTTAGAGCAGTTAAGACCAAAGTCCCAGTAACAACTTTTTTTATTCTATCAGTTAAGTGTATCATTTTGTGTACAATTACTAAGTAGTAACATTATTTAAAGGTTTTGGTTTTTGGGAGATTTTCATAACAAATCAATAAAATCTTAAAAATAAAACAGAAAATTTTTAAGCAATAATATATTTGATTGATTAATGGATAAATATCTTTTTGAAGTGACTAATAAAATAGGAAGAAAAATTCACTTATCAAAAGAGAGGTGGAAACATATTAATAGAAGACATCCTTCTATTGCTAATTATTCGAGAGAAATTAAAAAAACTCTACAAAATCCAGACACAATAAAAAATTCAGATATTGATGAAAATATTTATCTTTATTATAAATACTATAAATATCTAAAATCTCCTCATAAATATATATTGCTTGTAGTAAAATACTTAAATGGTCATGGTTTTATTATTTCAGCATTTTTTGAGAAAAATATAAAATAAAATGGAAAATAATACATATGATATTTATTATGATAAAGAAGGAGATTTTTTAGAAGTAACTTTCGGAGAACCACCAGAAAATGAATATTCAGAACAAATAGAATCAGGGATATTTATAACAAGAAATGAAAAAACAAATCAATTATATGGAGTATCTATTTTGAGTTTTAAAAAAAGATGTCATGTTTTAAGTGAAATTTTTAAAAAAATTAATGTAGATTTCCCTTTAAAAATTAGCATTTGATTTTTTAAAGATGAAATCCTATGTTCCAAAAGACACAATAGATTGCCCAGACGGGGTCTCGATTTTTATTACAGATTCAAGTTGCATAGAAAACATTACAGACAACACTTACGAATTAAGATTAAATATTAAAAACAATGGAAGATTTGACATCGGAGGATTTTTTATACATGCAACAAATTCTTCTAATCAAACATTAGCCACAATTGATTTATATTAAAATGTCAAAAAAAATTTTATTTATAACTTCTAACCAATTTAAGTTTGAATGGGCTAAAAGAAGACTTGACTCATTTGATATTAATATTGAAAATAAAATGCTTGATATATCTGAACCAAGAGAATTTGAAGTAGAAGAAGTGGTTAATGAAAAAGCTGAAAATGCTATGAAGAAAATTGCAGACCCTTTTATTATTGAAGATACCTCTTTTAGGATTACTTCCTTGAAAAATTTTCCTTCAACATACATTAAGTTAGCCGTTGAATACTTAGGTATTGACAAGATTTGTACATTAGTTAGAAGAGAAAAAGATAAATCTGCATGTTTTAAATCGTCTCTTGCTTATGTAGATGAAAACAAAAAAATACATATATTTACCTGCGAAGACTGGGGAAAAATATCTTCTGAGCCAAAAGGTGAAGATTCTATAGGGTTTGGAGATTTAATGAAAATATTTATACCAAATAAATCTAAAAAAACTCTGGCAGAGATGGACAAGAAAGAATTTGAGAAATATGAAAAAGATATAGAGAAAGAAGATCATTATGTTAAGTTTGCTGAATGGTTAAAAGGAAAATATTAACTTTTTTGTTTAATATTTGTATAAGGAGGTTAGTTTAGTGCGGAATATACCTAATCATCAATTCTTTTATCTTTTAATTTGTAATGCCCAGTATTTTGACAAAAAATACACTTTCTACCTAAAAAATATCTGTCTGACACTATTTGTTTCATTAATATCGTCGTAGTTTTGCTTAATTATAATCTTTTTTGGTCCGTTTTTGCACTAATAACCAAATTTATAAATTTTTGGTTATGGGAAGTTTTGTTAAATAATAAAATTACTCATCTTCAAGAAGCCATTTCCAAATAGGAATGAACTTTATTTTTTTCCCTCTAATTGTTTTTTCTTTCTCAATATCATTGGTTATGATTATCCCTTTTTTTAATTTAAAAAAATCTATACAACTTAATAATGAATTTACTTCTCTATCATATGTAGAAATATCTCTCAAAGAATAACAAACCTGAATAGCAGAAATAATTTTAGATCTCTCTTTAACTATAAAATCAACTTCCTTTTTTTCAGAAGATTTCCAATAAAAAATATCTCTTAAAGGATTATTTTCTTTTTGTCTTAATAATTGATTACAAACTATATTTTCCATCCTCTTACCTCTATCTCCCTCAGAAAATAAATTCAAAAAACCTATGTCATTTAAATATATTTTTGGAGTAGATATTTCTTCTCTTTTTATAGAATAATCAAACTTTCTTAAAAGAGAAATAAAAAAAGAATCTTCTAAGATACTAAAATATTCATACAAAGTATTTTTACTAACCTTGACACCCTTTGATTTTAAATTAAGAAAAATTTTATTTAAACTAATTTCCTTTGTAACCGAACTCAAAAAATAATTAATCATCCATTTTATTATCTTTGTATTTTTAATTTTATATCTCTCGATTAAATCTTTATAGATAGTTAAATCAAAATAACTTTGCAATATTTTCAATTTTTCTTCTTTATCTGATTCTAAAACCACCTCAGGATACCCTCCAAAAAACATATATTCATCAAGATAATTTTTTAATCTCGCTTTCATTTCAGTATTTAATTTCTTTATATTAAATTCAAATTTCTTAAACTTCAAAAATTCTCGAAAAGATAAAGAAAAAACAACCATTGCCATAGACCTTCCCCTTAAACTAGTAGATATTTCTTTGCTTAATAATTTTGAAGAAGAACCTGTAATAAAAATATAGGAATCAAAATTATCATGTAAATCTCTTATTGCAATTTCCCAATTTTCAATAACTTGTGGTTCATCTATAAAAAGATATAATTTTTTACCAACAATATCAGGAAATAATAAAAATTGAATTTCTAATATTTCTCTTATTTCTTTTGAAGTGATGTCATTTAAAATAGGGCTTTCAAAATTAATGTAAATTATTTGTTTTTTGTTAACACCTTGTTCTTGAAGTTCATTTATTTTATTAAACAGTAAATATGTTTTACCTACTCTTCTTGCCCCAATTAAAGAATGAATTTTCTTAGATGTTTTAATATTCGTATCTCTTTTAATTATATCTTTAAATTTTTTCCCTTGAAAATCTAAGAGATATTGTTTAATTTTTTCAGTTTCCATGTTTTTTATACAAATACAATATTTATAAATATTTCCCTATTGAGAGGGAAACAAAATAAATCAAACTGCCCAATAAAATCAGACAACACCTACGAATTAAGAATAAATATTATAAACAACAGACGATTTGGCATCGGAGGATTTTTTATTCATGCAACAAATTCTTCTAATCAAACATTAGCCACAATAGATTTATCAAAAAATCTCGTGATTGGCACAGTCTCAAAAAACGCAGTTGTTTTTTCTTCTGCTGAGAATTATCTTAATCCAAACCAAAAGAAATAATATTCATAGGGGACAAAGAAAAAAGTATGCCTCCATTTTTAGAAGAAGAAATATTTACAAAAAGTTAATTCTATTTTTACAAAAAGATTGTAAAAATCTCTTCTATATTTACAAAAGATTTATAAAATTATAAAACATATATATTCATGCTATTTTATAGAGAAAAATTAAAACAAATAGAAGAAGCAACAAAAAGAAAAGAAATTATTGCATTAGTTGGGGCAAGACAAATAGGAAAAACAACAATATTAAAATATTTTTATGAAAAGTTAAAAACCGAAAAATCTAATTTTATAACCTTTGACGATTTAGATGTATTAAATTTATTTGAAAAAGATGTAGAATTATTTATAGAAAAATATGTGGAAAATAATGATTTTTTGTTTATTGATGAAATTCAATATTCTAAAGAAAGTGGGAGAATTTTAAAATTAATCTACGATAAATATAAAATAAAAATATTTATATCTGGATCCTCAAAAGCAGAAATAGCTATAAGATCCTTAAAATATCTTGTAGGAAGAGTATTTATTTTTAACTTATATCCTTTAGATTTAAGAGAGTTTTTAATTTCTTATAAAAAAAATGATTTTTTGTTTGAAAAAATAAGAAAAAATAAAGATTTTGATTTAATAAAAAAAGATTTTTTGAGTTATCTTAAATTTGGAGGGTATCCTGAAATTGTATCAGAAAAGAAAATAGAAATGAAAAAACAGATACTCAGAAATATTAAAAATACCTATTTACTTAAAGAAATTAAAGATATCTTAGGATACAAAAATATTTCTGATTTTGAAAATATTTTAAAAATTCTAGCAATAAATGACGGAAAAATACTAAATAAAAATTCTATTTCAAATGATTTTGGAATTCATAATAACAAAGTCAAAGAAATTATAGATACTTTAGAAAAAACTTCTATTTTAAATATAGTTAGACCTTTTTTAAAAAACAAATCCAAAGAATTAATAAAATCTCCGAAAACATATTTATTTGACACAGGGTTTAAGAATTCTATTTTAAACAATTTTAATTCCATTGATATTAGACAAGATAAAGGAGAAATTTATGAAAATTTTGTTTTAAATATTTTGACTAAATATGGATTTGAAGTAACTTATTGGAATTATAAGAAAATATATGAAATGGATTTTGTTGTTAATTTAGAGAAAGGTTTATTTGGGTTTGAAGTTAAATCAAAATTAAAGAATTCTTATCTTACAGAGTCAATAAAAAGATTTATAGAAGAGCATAAACCAAAGAAGGTTTTTGTTCTTTGCGAGAATATTGATGATAAACAAAAATATAAGAATTGTGAAATTGTTTTTACAAATTATTTAAATTTATTTGTTATTATGGACAAAGAATTGAGATTTTAAAATGAAAAACAAAAATTTAGATAGGTCAAAACTTCCTTTTAGAAAAAATTGTGAAGGATATTTTATTTGTAAAAATAGAAAAATAATTGCACAAGATACAAAAAAAGGTTACATAGAATTTCCAGGTGGGGGGATTGATAATAATGAAGATATTTCAAAAGCATTACTTCGAGAAGCGTATGAAGAAGCAGGTGTAATCATTGAAGGAGAATTAAAAAAAATTGGTCAGATAAATTTTGTTTGGAGTCCAAATTGGGCAAAATCTGAAAAGCAAAAAAATAGGTATAATGAATTTCAAGGCGAAGAAATGCATTTTTTCATTGGCGAAGTTAAAGAATTGGTTTGTCCAAAAGGAGATTCATACGAAGAGGGTTGGGAAAATAATGTTGATATGGAAATAAAAGAGGTTGTAGATATTATTAAAAGAGATTTCCCATTTGATAAAGATATTAAAGAATATAGGGAATTTCAATTAAAGATTTTAGATAGTTTAAAATGAAACCAAATAAATATTCATTTGAAAAAAGAGAAATAAAAAATCATTTTCTTTAATTTCTTAAACAAGAAAATTTAAAAGCAACCCAATCTTTTAACTAAAATGAAAAGAGTGTGTAATAATTTTTTGAAAAATAAAAAAGGAGTTTCTCCAGTTATTGCAACTGTCTTGTTAATCGCAATGGTAGTGGTTTTAGGATTAATTATTTTCTTATGGTTCAGAGGTTTTACTCAAGAGGCAGTCACAAAATTCGACACCAATGTAGAACTTGTTTGCAACGACGTGTCTTTTGAAGCAAGCTATGTCTCAGGAATATTATCAATAGTTAATACAGGCAACATTCCAATTTATAGAATAAAATTAAAAACATCTGGACAGGGAATATATTCAACAAAAGAATTATCAAATATTGACGGTTGGTCAGACACAGGATTAAATCAAGGAGACGCTTTCTCAAATAATATTGATGTCTCTAGTGCAGAAGAAATTATAGTTATACCTGTTTTAATGGGGAATTCTCGAAGCGGACAACAAAGTTTTACTTGTAATGAAGTTCAACACGGAAGTTTAATTACACTTTAAAATGCATTCTAAACCAAATTCAAAAAAAGCAATTTCAGGAGTAATAACTGCAGTAATAATGATTGCACTTGTTATGGCAGCTTCGTCAATTCTTTGGACAGTTGTAAATAATCTTGTAAAAGACAAACTAGACGAAGCTGGCTCGTGCTTTGACACATTTGAAAAAATCACAATAAACAGCAGATACACTTGCTACAACTCAAGCTCAAACGAATTACAATTTTCTATTGGTGTTGCAGATATAGATTTAACTTCTTTATTAGTTTCAGTTTCTGGAGAAGGAGAATCAAAAAGTTTCAAATTAACTAAGCAAGGATTAACAAACAGTTATTTATTTAAGTATCCCAATAAAGAACAACCAGTTTATATTCCAGAAAAAAATTCAGGACAAACCTACATTTTAGATATAAATTTAGCAGGTATTTCAAAACCTTCTCTAATTCAAGTAGCACCAGTTGTTGGAGAAAAACAATGCGAGGTCTCAGACACACTTTCACAAATTGATAATTGTTTAGCACTATCTTCTTAAAGTTAGAAAAGTTATTAAATCAAAATCTCTTTTTAAAGAAAATTAAAGAGGAGTATATGCAAAATAAAAAAGCACAGGTCTGGGTTGAAACAGTAATATATACACTAATAGCATTTGTATTAATAGGAACCGTGCTAGCTTTTGTAAGACCAAAAATAGAAGAATTCCAAGACAAAGCAATAATAGAACAAACAATTGTAGCCCTAGAAGAAATTAATAGTGTTATACGTTCAATGGTTCAAGGAGGAGAAGGAAATACAAGAATAGTTGAGTTAGGAATAAAAAAAGGAATTCTAAAAATTGATGGAGAAACAGACAAACTTATTTTTGAAATAGAAAGTAGATATGCTTATGGCGAAGACAAACAAGACATTCTTGTCGGAAACATAATGACCTACACAGAAAATAAAGGGAAATTTAATTTAGTAATTTTAACATTAGATTATTCAGATAAATATGAAATAACTTATCAAAATACAAGCACATTAAAATTAATAAACAAAGCTACAACACCTTACAAATTACTTATATCAAACTATGGAAAAAAAGAAACCCCAAAAACCAAAATTGACTTCAAAGTTATCTGAGATTTTTAAATTTAATAAATCTGGAAAAAGCAAAGATATTTTAAAATATCCTCTTGTAAAAATAGAACTCACTCCAAAAATACCGCCCTTAAAAAAAGAATTAGATAAAACAAAAATTAATATTAGATATGGGTTGGTTCCTCCTTTTGCTTTTGCACATATTTATTGGGATGCAAAAATTTCTGAAGTCGTCTATAAAATAGAAGAACCAATCCTAACACAAGAAGAAACTAAACATAAAGATGTTATTATCACAGCAATGAAAGATATGATTGATTTTAACACACTAATAGAAAAAGACATAACAAAATTAGTAGAATATATTGACAGAACATTTAAAATTTTAGCAGTTGAGTTAGGAATAGAATTAAGTTACGAAAGTTACAAAAAAATATTTTATTATCTCTACAGAGATTTTGTGGGCTTCAACGAAATAGAACCTTTGCTAAGTGATTATTTTATCGAAGACATTGAATGCAATGGAGTTAATACCCCACTTTATATTGTTCATAGAATTTATAGAAATCTTAAAACAAATCTTATATTCAAAGAAATTGACTCACTTTCAAGTTTTGTAGAAAAGCTATCTCAAAAATGCGGAAAATATATTTCTTATGCAAAACCAATTTTAGATGGAAGTTTGCCAGATGGTTCTCGTGTTAATGCAACTTACACAAAAGATATTACAAGCAGAGGCCCAACTTTCACAATTCGTAAATTTACAAAAACACCTTGGACACCACCACAACTTTTAGAAAAAAGAACACTAAGTCCAGAAATGTTAGCATATATATGGTTGCTTTTACAATATAAAATGAGCATCTTAATTGCTGGCGGAACTTCATCGGGTAAAACAACTCTTCTAAACGCAATGGCATTTTTTATCCCTCCAGAATCAAGAGTCGTTTCAATTGAAGATACAAGAGAATTATCTCTCCCTCGAGAAAACTGGTTACCAAGTGTTGTAAGAACAGCAACAGGAACAGAAAAAACAGGGGAAGTTGATTTATTCACACTTTTAAGAGCATCGTTTAGGCAAAATCCTGACTATGTTATCGTCGGTGAAGTTAGAGGAAAAGAGGCCTCAGTTTTATTTCAGGGAATGGCATCAGGACATTCTTCAATAGGAACAATCCACGCTGACTCAGTTGACACAGTAATCAAAAGATTAGAAACTCCTCCAATTGAACTTTCTCCGAGTTTGTTAAATGTTCTTGATTGCATTTGTGTAATGACTCACGCAATTGTAAAAAAACAAGAAACAAGAAAACTAAGAGAAATAGTAGAGATAATTAATGTTGCACCCAATGGCGTAACAACCACAAACACCCCATTTGTTTGGAATTCAAAAGACGACCAATTTTATTTTAAAAAAAATAGTAAAATATTTGAAAAAATTTCTCAAAGATATGGATTAAGTATGCAAGAAATTGAAGACGAATTTAGAAAAAGAACACAGTTGGTTTACAAAATGTTGCAGAACAATGTTGTAGAATTTAATCAGGTTCAAGATGTAATAAATAAGTATTACAAAAATCCACAATCTGTTTTAAAAGAATATAAAATTGCATAACTAATCAAAATATTTAATAAATCAATCTACTTCTTTTTAAAATGGAAAAGCAGGAGTTAGAATTTATTACTCAGTTAATTAATGTTTTAAAAGAATCAGAATTAAAATTAGAAGAATTTTACAAAAACAAAGATTCACAAAAATTCAATGAAATGAAACGATTTATCTTGAAAGTCCAAAAAGAAATTAATGGTGAATTAAAATGACTTTTATCAATAAAAATATATTTATGGAATTTAAAAAAATTATTTTAAAAGAAATAAAAATAATTAATGAATTAAATTCCCTTTTTGAAAATCTAGAAAAAATAAACAACAAAGAAGAAAGAAAAATAATTCTTAAACAAATAGATTCACTTAAAAATTTATTAAAACAAACTAATCTTGAAATTCCAAAATCCTTAAATAAATTTAATTTACCTAAACCTCTAATTAAATCTCAAACAAAAGATATTCCAATTTTTTCTAAGAAAAAATCTTTGCCAGAAATTAAACCATTAGAAATGAAACTTTCTTCTTTAGAAAAAGAAACTCTTAAAAGATTAAAAAAAACAGAACAAAAAATAATAGAAAAGAAAAAAAGAAAAGCAAGTAAATATGTTCAAATTTCAAATAAAGTTTTTTCACATTGGTCTGAAAACATTCTCCATAAAAAATCTTTCAAAATGCTTAAGTCAAATTTAATTAAAGCAAATCTACAATTTCTTCCTAAAAGTTATCTTTCTATTATTTTATTCACAACTTTTTTATCAGTGGGTTTTGCTTTTTTCCTATTTTTCTTTTTCCTCTTTTTTAATCTTAGCACAGTTTTACCAATTATAACTTTGGCAACAGAAGGAATTGCATTAAGATTCACAAAAGTTTTCTGGATTTTATTTACAATTCCTCTTGCAACATTTTTTATGATGTATTTTTATCCGTCGCTAGAAGAAAAATCCGCAGGAAATAAAATTGACAGAGAGCTTCCTTTTGCAGCAATTCATATGGCTTCAATAGCAGGTTCAATGATAGACCCAAGTAAAATATTTAGTATAATCTTAACAACAAAAGAATACCCCCATATAGAAAGAGAATTCATAAAATTACTAAATGAAATTAATTTACTTGGTTATGATTTAGTAACAGCTTTAAGGCACAGTGCAATAAATAGCCCAAGCAGAAAACTCTCAGAATTATTCAATGGACTTGCAACAACAATTAACTCAGGAGGAGACCTTGCAGAATTTTTTGCAAAAAGAGCAGAAAGTTTATTATTTGAATATAGAATAGAACGAGAAAAAAGAACCCGTGCATCAGAAACTTTTATGGACATTTATATTAGCGTTGTCATCGCTGCCCCAATGATACTAATGCTTTTACTTATGATGATGAAAGTAAGCGGACTTGGAATTCAACTTAGCACAGGCATGATAACTCTCATTATGGTGTTAGGAATAACTGTAGTAAATATAGGTTTCTTAACATTTTTACATTTAAAACAATCTACTGAAGGAGGATAATGGAACTAAAAAATATTCATTGGATAGGATTAATTTCCGCATCTGTAGCACTAGTGGCAGCTATGTTTTTTATGGGAACAAATGCATTTTTTTTATTAATTGGAATAAGCGTTTTAATTGGTGCATCTCCTTTTGTTTTTACAATTATTCTTGAGACAAAATCTGTAACAGAAAAAGAAGAAATGTTTTTAGAATTTGCAAGAAATCTTGTAGAGAGTGTAAAAACAGGAACACCAATTAATAAAAGTATTATTAATGTTAAAGATAAATCTTATGGGGCCTTAAGTGGCAATATTCAAAAATTAGCAAATCAAATAACAATGGGGATCCCGCTTAATTTTGCTTTGAAAGTTTTTGCAAAAGATGTAAATAACAAAACAATTTCCAGAGCCCTCACACTGATTGGACAGGCAGAAAAAGCAGGAGGAGACATTGGAGAAATTTTAGAATCTGTTGCAAAAGCAGTTAATTTATCTGATAAATTAAAAAAAGAAAGAAAAGCAGTAATCTCCACATTGGTTGTTCAAGGATATATTATTTTCTTTGTATTTTTAATAATTATTTTAGTAATGCAATTTAAAATTCTTCCAATGGTTGCAGGAATTGCAGACGTAGGTTCTCTTAGCGACGTTGGTGCTGGGGCCTCAAGTTCAGGCATAGCACCAGAAGAAATATCAACGTCTTTTTTTTATTTACTATTAATTCAAGGATTTTTTACTGGTCTAACAATTGGCAAATTATCTGAAGAAAATATCAAAGCTGGAATTAAACATTCATTTGCTCTAATGATGCTAGCATTTATAGTTTCAGCAGGAGCAAATTTGTTTGTATAAAATTAAAATTTAAAAACTAAAATTTATTTATATTATAATGAAAAGTAAAAAGGGTTCACATGTTGGAGTAGTGCTTTCTTTTGTAATATTTGTAACTTTCTTGGTCTTTTTATTTTCAATTTTTGACTCACCATTTAAAACACCAGAAGATAATGACCCATTAATTGATTATTTAGAAATAGAATTAGCTCAAAAATTTAATTCCAATTTAACAATTCTTACAATTTCTCCTCCAGGAATAGACCCTTGTATAGAAATAGATAATTCAAGATTAGGACTTGAAGGATTAAATGCAATAGTAAAAAATAAATCTGGAGGGATAATTCCTTCAAAAATTTCTGGAGATGATTTATTGTTTAAATGGTCTGGAGAAGAATTTTTTAAAATATATTATTCTGAAAAATTAAGTATTATTGAAAATGAAGTTGGGACAGGTTGTTATCAACTTGATTTTGAAACAGATATAAATTCTTTTCGTGAAAATTATTATTTTGATAAACCAAAAATATTAGAATTTTTTTCAAAATATAAATCAGATTATTCTGAATTAAAATCAGAATTAGGTGTGCCTATAAATAATGAATTTGGGTTAACATTTATTGATGCAAATGGACAAATTAATCAAACAGAACAAAAAGATATAACAACAAATATTTATTCAAAAGAAATTCCAATTCAATATTTTGACGAATTAGCAAATATAAACTCAGGTTTTATAAATATTAAAGTATGGTGATTATTATGAATAATCGTGGATGGATACGTGTTGTTGAGGCATTTTTTGCATTATTACTTATTGCAGGTGCACTTTTAATTGTAGTAAATAAAGGATACATTGGAGGAGAAGATATTTCTTCAAAAGTTTATGATTTACAACTTTCAGTATTAAGAGAAATAGAGCTGGATGATAATTTAAGAGAACAGATTTTAACTGCTGAAAGAGAAGGATGTGGAGGGAATTGTTCAGACCCTATTCCAATAGAAAATAAAAATCCAGACGGAACAGACAATCTTAATTTTCCTCAAGAAGTTCAAACTAAAATAAATGAACGAATGCCAGATTCTCTTATTTGTAAATCCAAAATTTGTGAAATTGATGTTATCTGCGAATTAAGTGAATATATAGATAAAGATGTTTATGCTCAATCAGTTGCAATTACTGCTACACTTGACATTTATTCCCCAAGAAAATTAAAAATGTTTTGTTGGTCTGACTAAAATTATAAAAACTCTTTCTAACTTTTTTATTTATGAAAAATATAATTTATTCTAACATTTTTCGGCATAGCCCCAAAATTTTTTCAAAATTTCTGATGAGTCCTTTTCAATTAAATTGTAGGTTTGAAAAGAACTAATGAATAAATTAGATTCTATATTCAAAAAAGTTTTAGAAAAAATAGAACCTCCAAAAGAAACAATAAAATTTATTGAAGATTCACTGCAAGATTTTTTTAAAAAAATAAATAAAAAAATAAAATCATTAAAAATTAATGCAGAAGTTTTTGTAGGGGGAAGTTTTGCAAAAAAAACAGTAATAAAAAAAGATTATTATGATTTGGACATTTTTGTGCGTTTTGATAAAAAATACAAAGACGAAAATCTTTCTGAACTAACATTTAAATTACTAAAAGGAATAAAAAACATTTCAAAAATTCATGGTTCACGAGATTATTATCGTGTGAAGTTATCACCAGATTTTTTTATAGAAATAATTCCTGTGCTAAAAGTTAAAACACCAAAAGAATCAGAAAATATTACAGATTTATCTTGTTCACATGTAAAATACATAAATAAAAAAATAAAATCCCAAAAAATATTAGATGACATAAAAATAGCAAAGGCCTTTTGCCACGCAAATAATTGTTACGGGGCAGAATCTTACATTGGAGGATTTTCTGGATATGCTTTAGAATTATTAGTTTATCATT
>JAUVHP010000047.1 GCA_030593225.1 archaeon | reverse complement strand
AATAACTTTTTTAATTGAACCTGGATAAATAGATATTGAATTAACTGATTCAGATAACCTTGTTTGATAAAAACATTTCATTTCATTTTCTATTTCTTCTTCTAATCCTTTAGAGGTATGAGTTTTTCTTATCTCTTTTCCTACTGATTGTGCATACATTAATCCTAAAATATATGTATCAATATTAACAACAGGTTCATATCCAAAATCATCCATAAAACCTAACATTACCTTTCGTTCATCATCTTGATTATTTTTATTCCTTAGAACTAATCCAGTATAATATGGAAAACCCTCTTTCAGCATATCATCCTCTGCATTGCCATCTCCTTTAATTAATTTGCTAAATTCGTCAGAAACACATGAAAGATTAAAATCCACTCTCTGTTCAGGAAGTAGTTTGTATGCCATTTTAAATATTTACAAAATTAATAGTCAGGTAATTCTGAATCTTTGTTTTCTTTTGGTTCCTCTTTTGGTTCTGTTGGTTCTTCCTCTTTTATATCTTCCTCTGAAATTGAATTAATCATTTCTTTAAATTTTTGAAAACTTTCTGCTGGAATTCTCAACCCTTTTTTTGTGGGTCCTGTGTATCTTTCACTTGTTACAAATTCCCTTATATCAATTCCAATTCTTCCATTGTATTCTTTAATTCCAATAACAATATCAGTCACTGCTCCTTGATATTCTCCCTTGTTTATTTTTCCGATTTCTTTTTCCATTATGTATTGGAATAAATATTGTTTTTAAGTTTTATGGGGATTTTGTGGTTAGATAAATTATTCTAAAACACTTGCTTTAATTATTTTAACTTCTTCAATTGGTCTATCTTCGTAATTTACTTGGACTTTTGCGATTTCATCAACAACATCCATTCCTTCAATTACTTTTCCAAAAACAGGGTGTTTTCCATCTAGAAAATTATTGTTAACTAAATTTATGAAAAATTGGCTTGAGCCAGTGTTTGGTCCTGCGTTTGCCATTGAAATTGTATATTGATTATTTTGGTCTAAATCTGTTTTTGTGAATTCGTCTTGGATGTTTGGAATTTTCGGGTCTCCCATTCCTGTTCCTGTTGGGTCTCCCCCTTGAATCATAAAGCCATCAATTATTCTGTGAAAAATTACTCCATCATAAGTTCCTTTTTCAACTAAGCTTTTGAAATTGCCTGCAGTAATTGGCATTTCAGAATATAATTCTATTACAATATCTCCATGATTTGTTTCAAGTTTGATTTTTGTGTTGTTTTCAGCTGTCATTATATAAACTCCTGTTATCATTATTAAGAAAAGACATATTAAAAATATTGCGTTTTTTGAAAATTTCATTGAATTGATAAGAAAGGTGAGTTTTTATTTGTTTTTATTGATTTGAGAAAATTATAAAATAGAAATTTTCAATAGATAAATTTATTAAATATAAAAAACTTAAAAATATATGAAAAGTAAAAAAGGTCTAATTGAACTAGTTTTTGCTATAGTTGCTTTTTCTATAGTAGCAGGTTCTGTAATAACTGGAAGTTACATTTTAAATGATAATAAAAATATAAATGGAAATATTGTTGATAAAAGTTTTAAATATATTGGAGATATTGAAAACGGATATTTTTATAAGCTAGAATGTTTCCAAAAAATTTCAAAAGAAAATAGAGTTTTATTAAAATCATATAAAGAGGGAATTGAATTTAATTTTAAATATTCTTCTATATGCTAAAATGAGTGATAAACTAAATCAAAAAATTATAGAACAGGTAGCACTTTTTGGATCTATATCTGGCCTCATTCTTGGAATAAGTTTTATTTTTTTATGGATGTTAAAACAGGATATATCTTTATTAATTTTAAGTTCATTATTGTTTTTGTTGGGCATTGTTTCTTCGATAATCTTATCTAATTCATAAAAAATAAAATGATTGGAGATAAGAATATCAAAAATGTTTACTTATTATCTCATGATAGATATCTTCAAAAATCATTAATTATAATAACTTTTGGCATCTCATTTATCTTTGCTATTCTTGGTATAACTACAGGATTAATTTTTGAAGAAAAATTAAAATTAGATATAGAAATAATATTGCCAATGTCTTTTATTTTTGTTGTTGTTATTTATGTTACAGTAATTTTTTATCTTCCTACCAGAAAAAAAAGATTTGAAATAGTAAAAAAATTGCAGGCCCTTGAGTTTTAGCTTAAAGAATTCTTTTCTAACTTTTTCTTTTTTCATAAAATTAGTTCAATTGTAAATTCCAACTAATTTTCTATTGCCTACGACATATGTCAGGAGGGTCTACACGTTTTTTGAATATAGAAAAATTTATAATTAAGAAAATTCTTACTTTAATGTAAAATGATGCAAACAATAAAGGTTTCTGATAAAGGGCAAATTTCCATACCAAATTTAATGAGACAAAAATTAGGAATTGAACGAGGAGATGATTTGGTTTTATTTGAAATAGGAGGTAAAATCTTAATTGAAAAACCAAATATAGTTTCTGAGAAAATGAAAGATGATTTTAAAGATATTATAAATTTTAGTGAGCAATCTTTAGATGAAGTTTGGAATAATTCTGAAGACGAAATCTGGAATCAATATTTAAAAAATGCAAACTAATCAAAAAGAAATTGTTTTATTATCTTATCCATTTTCAAATTTAGAAGGAAATAGAGTTAGACCTGCTTTGATTGTTTCAAATAATTCTCTTAATAAAAAATCTAAGGATTGTATTATGGTACCTTTAACAACTGTGATAAAAAATGAACCTTACTCAATTATAATTAAACAAGAAAATTTATCTTCTGGAAAACTTTTGAAAAAAAGTAGAATAAGAACAGACAAAATATTTTCTGTAGAAAAAAATTTGATTATGATGAAAATAGGAATACTAAATAATAATACTTTTGAAAAAGTTAAAAAAGAAATTTTTAATATGTTTTAAAAATTTTTATTGATTTTTATACTGCTCTATTTCTTCATCAAAAAATTCTAATTTAATTTCTGCTTGTTTAAACATTTCTTCTGATTCTGCTCCTGCGTGATATTTTTTTTCACAAACAACTCTTTTTATTCCTGAATTAATTATCAACATTGCGCAAACTCTGCAAGGAGTCATTTTGCAATATAGGGTTGCTCCTTTAATTGAAACACCTAATTTTGCTGCCTGACAAATTGCGTTTTGCTCTGCATGGACTGTTCGGACGCAATGATTTGTTATACTTCCATCTTCATGTAACATTTTTTTGAATTGATGTCCAACATCGTCACAATGTGGCAAGCCCTTTGGAGAACCTACATAACCTGTTACTAATAATTGTTTATCTCTTGCTATAACACACCCACTTCTCCCTCTATCGCAGGTTGCTCTTTTTGCAATTGTTCCTGCAATTTCCATAAAATAATTGTCCCATGTTGGACGCACATATTTTTCTTTTGTAATTTCTTGAAATATTTCTTCTAATTTTTTATTTAATTCTTCAAGAGTTCCATTATTTTCTATTTTGAAATCTGCTAATTCTAAACATTTGTGAAGTTGCATTGTTGAACCTGAATTTGTTTTTTGTTTTTCTTCTTCTGTAATAAATTCTCCAAAAGATAAATTATCTTCTTCCCTATTTCTTAATTTTATTCTTTCATATCTTATTCCAATATTTGCATCAGTTCCAATTAAAATAAATTTTTCACCTTTTTTTAATTCATTAATCTCATCTGGATGTCTAAGTGAATCAATAATTACATTTTCTTGTTTTATTTCTTTTAAAAGTCGTTTTGTGATTTCACCATTTCCATATTGTTCTCTTATAAAATTTCCAAGTCCTGCAAGATTTGGTATTGTTATTTCTTTTCCTTGTTTTTTTAATTCTTCTCTAAGATAATCTGAACACGAATAATAAGCAAATCCTTTTTGTTTTAGAAAATCTACAATAGTTCCTTTTCCTGCACCGAGTGTTCCTGTTATTCCGATTATCATTTTTGTTCTTGATTAAAAAATTCTGTGATTATATTTTTTATATCCTCTAAATTAAAATATGTTTTTGTTATTATACTTTTTGAACCTTGAATCATTGCTGATAATTTTTTATCTAGATTATTTTTGTATAAACATAAAACTTTTTTATTATTTTTTAATGCATACGCAATTTCATAGCCAACCCCTAAACTTGGATTAGAAACTTCAGCAACTAAAATATCTGAATTATTAATCAATCTAATATCCCTATCGTGAATCTCTGTATCAGTTATATTTTGCTCACCTTTTTGTGATAAATTTGCATCTCCTATATGTTCTGTTAATACATTTCCATAATTTTTCAAATGATTTATTATTTCAAAATATATTTCAGCATCCTCTCTTCCCCCTCTAATAGAACCTGCAAAATATATATTTTTTTTATCAGTGGTTGAGGTATTTTGAAAATAATTTTTTACAATATTATAAACTTCTTCGTGAATTTCTCCTGGGGACTTAAGAGATTCAAATGTTTTATCTGAAACACATTCAATCTTATGCCAATTATAAATTTCTGCTAATTGAATATAAGTTTCTTCTGCTCTTTTTAAATGTTCAATGTTCTCTTCGTGAGCATCTGCAATCTCATTTGTTATTCCACCTCTTTTTTCTCTTAATTTTACTGCTATATTTGTTGGCATATGTAAAAAAATTGTGATATCCTCCTTTGGTAATTCCAATAAATCAAGTTCTAATTTTTTTATCCACTCAAAAACTTCTTTTCTTTCATTAGAATTTTCTATTTTTCCTCCTTGATGAGCCATATTTGAAGGATAGTATCTATCTAAGATTAAGTTTTGTCCTGAGTTAATTATTTTGAGTATGTCTTTAATTGTTGCTCTTCTGTCTGCTGCATAATAAAGTGAAGCTATTTTTGGGTCTAATGAATCTGCATCTAAAAACCAACCTGATTCTCCTGTCCAATATTCTTTTTCTTTTCCTAAATAACTTTGTCCAACTACTCTTCCAGTTGGTGTGTGATAACGAGGGAAACTAATTAATTTGCAAGGAATACCTTCTTGATTCAATCTAACCATAAGCAAACTTGTTTGGGTTTTTTTTCCAGAACTATCAGTTCCTTCAATGAGAATTATTTTACCTTTTTTCATTTTAAGAATCAATTTTTAATTTTTTATAAATTAATCTTATTGCTAAAGTATAAATTAGAAAATATATATTGAAATGATATAAATTATTATAAACAAATTTTATTTTGAATAATAATGAATTTTAATTTATATTTAAAAGAATTGAAAAAAACTGATCCAGAAGTTTACAAGTGGGTCTTAGCTGAAATAAAAAGACAGGAATTTACAATTGAATTGATTCCTTCGGAAAATATAGTTAGCCCTTCTGTTATGGAAACTCAGGGTTCTGTTTTGACTAATAAATATTCTGAAGGATATCCAAATAAAAGATATTATGGAGGGAATCATTTTATTGATAAAACAGAACAATTAGCTATCGACAGAGCAAAGCAACTTTTTGGGGCAGAACATGTCAATGTTCAACCTCACAGTGGGAGTGGAGCAAATATGGCAGCGTATATGGCGGTTTTAAAACTCAATGATAAAGTTCTTTCTATTAATTTAGACCAGGGAGGACATTTGACACATGGACATAAATTGAATTTTTCAGGTATGCTATATGATTTTGTGCAATATGAATTAGACAAAGATACTAAACTTATTGATTATGAAAAAATAAGGGAAGTTGCTTTAAGAGAAAAACCAAAATTAATTGTTACTGGATATAGTGCTTATCCAAGAGAAGTTGATTTTAAAAAATTCAAGGAAATTGCTGATGAATGTGGGGCTATGCTTATGGCAGATATTGCACATATTGCTGGAATGATTGCAGCAGGATTACATCAAAATCCTGTTCCTTATTGTGATATTGTAACTACAACAACCCACAAAACTCTTAGGGGACCTAGGGGGGCAATTATTATGTGCAAAGAAAAATATGCAAAAGATGTAGACAGGTCAATTTTTCCTGGAATACAGGGTGGGCCTTTAGAACATGTTATTGCTGCTAAAGCTGTTGCTTTTGGCGAAGCATTAAAACCTGAATTTAAAGAATATCAAGAAAAACTTCTCGTCAATAACAAAGCAATGGCCCAAGGATTAATTGACAATGGGATTGATTTAGTTTCTGGTGGAACTTCAAATCATTTAATTTTGATTGATTTAACTAAACATAATCTCCTTGGGAAAAAAGTTGAGACAGCGTTGGACAATGTTAATATTTGCACAAATAAAAATATGATTCCATTTGATACCTCAACTCCTTTTAATCCAAGTGGTATTAGAATTGGTTCACCTGTGATTACTACACGAGGATTTAATGAAGAAGATTGTTATAAGGTGGGTGTTTTAATTTCTATAATAATTAAAAATATTGATAATGAAGAAATAATGCTTAGTGTTAGGGAAGAAGTTCAAGAACTATGTTTGAAATGTCCTTTGTATAAATAAAATTATTAATTTATTTTTCTTCTTGTTTTTTTCTAGAGCTTTCTAAATCTTGATTAACTCGAATATATTTTGAAAATAAAGGTGCTTTTTCTTTTAAGATTTCATAAACATACTGAAATAATTTTCTATATGACTGGTGTCCTTGAGGTGTTGTTCTAAGTTCTAAAACATATGCTAATTGGCCTGGGTGCATTTCAAAAGTTGACCTTACAAGATGCCCAAGTGTTGAAACATATTCTGCTTCAAAAGGATTTTCTTTGGAAATTTTTCTTGCAAGAAGTGTTGTTTTTGTCATAAGTTTATCATATTTTTGTTTAAAAATATTTAATTCTAATAAATCTGTAAATTCAGGATAATCATATCCATGAATAGCTGTTGCTCCTTGCCATATTTGATGCGATGCCCGATGTCTTTGATAATCTCTATATGCTCCAAAATCTGTTAAAAATTCAAATAAAATTTTTCCGTGTTGAATTGACCTTGGCATTCTATCAAATTCCCCTCGAGAACCTAGTTCTATTTCCATAATTTCTTCTTTTGTATCTTGTGTTAATGTTTTAACTTTTTCCAAACATTCTGAGAAAGAAACACCTTCAACTCTGCCATTTTCAAATAAAATAGATGTTAAAACAATCTCATCAATATTATCTGCGTTAATGAATGTTACTCTATTTTCTTTTTGAATTCCTTTTATTATTTTTTCTTCTGGTTTTTTGTAAAAGATTTCATTGGTTAAGTTTAATATTTTTTGTTTTTTATTAATTAAATAATCATTTTCTTTAACATGAGATAATAATCCTGGGGATATTTTCAGTGCTTCTTTGTGCATGCTTTTTGCGATTAATCTTACTTCTTCCAAAGGGTGGGATAACATTTCAGAAATATGTGATTCGCAAATTCTTGTTGAAAAACTTGCTCCAAGAGAAGTCATAATACTACTTGGTAAAACATATCTTGCAATATCAAATGTCTTAGCATCCAAGGTATTATTAAATGCATTTTCATTTTTGAAATCTTCATTTTTTATTATTTTATTTTTTATTAAGGCGTCTTTTATTTGTGGCAGTGATTCTTCATAAAGATTCATTAATTCTTCATTTACCTCATTTATTTCTTTAGCATATTTACTATTTTTGAGATTTTCAGAAATGATTAGATTCTCTTTTTTGAAATTCATATATCGTGTTGATTTTTCCTGAAAATCTCCTAATGCTGGAAAAGGTGATTCAATAATTTTTGTGAAAACTTGCGAAACACCCTCTATTGCAAATCTGATTTTGTCTGCGTCTTTTAAAGAATTATGACCGTAATCCACACCCCATTTTTTTAGGAAATCTGATGCTTTTTTATTAAAAAATTCTAAATTTAAAGTTTTACTATTTTTTATTTCCTCTGCTAGTTTATCTAATGTGATGTACTCTTCATTTTCTATTAATCCCTTTTCATAAGTATTTTTTGCGTCTTCAAATAATTGAAGAAATCTGTCTCTCATTGATAATGGAGTTCTTGAATATTGACCAACTAAAAATGCCCATAATTGAGAAGATAAAGAATCTTTTGCACAATATATATTTTTATCAACATTTGTAAAAAAATGCAAAAGAACTATTTTTTCGTTTTCTGTATATTCTTTTTGATTTATCAAAGGTGCTAATGTTCCAGTAGATTGAAATTCCTCTTTCATCATTAAAACAAATTATTTCTTTTTATAAATAAATATACTTTCCAAAATATATTTAGAATCAATCTTTTATTTCTATTTTAATATTAACGCTTTTTGGAATTTGAAGTTTCATAATATGGTGCAAAACTTTTTCATTTGCTGGTAAATCAATTAGTCGTTTGTGTATTCGCATTTCAAATCTGTCAAAAGTTGCTGTTCCGTCTCCGCAAGGGGATTTTCGGGTTGTAATTTTTAGTTTTTTTGTTGGCAATGGCACAGGCCCACCAATTGTTATTCCTGCTTTTTTAGCAATATCTTTAACAGTTTCGCAAATTTGATTTAACATTTCTATGTCAGTACTATTCAATTTTATTCTTACTTT
>JAUVHP010000041.1 GCA_030593225.1 archaeon | reverse complement strand
TCCATTATTAGAAATCGCAGAAAAAATAGAAGATAAAATAATAGAACTAGGAGGGAAACCAGCATTTCCAACAAACCTTAGTATCAATAATATTTCAGCACATTCAACACCAACTTATAATGATGAAGCAAAAGCACACGGACTTTTAAAAATTGATTTTGGAGTTCACATAGATGGATGGACATCTGATACAGCTTTCTCAATGGATTTAGAAAATTCAGAAGAAAACAAAAAATTAATAGAGGCCTCAAAAAAAGCATTAGAAAATGCAATTAAAATTGCAAAAGAAAATATCTCTGCAAGCGAAATAGGAAAAACAATCTCAGAAACTATTGAATCTTATAATTTTTCCCCAGTAAGAAATTTGTCAGGACATCAAATGGAAAACTATGAACTTCACGCAGGAATTTCTATTCCAAACATAGATGATAATAAAAATATCACACTTCCACAAGGGCTTTACGCAATCGAACCATTCACAACAAACGGAAGTGGAAAAATTCACGACGGAAAACCTTCAGAAATTTATATAGTAATTGATTCTAAAAATCCTCGAAGCCCAATAGCAAGAGAAATACTAAACTTTATTTTAGAAGAATATCAAACACTTCCTTTTTGCTCAAGATGGTTAGTAAAAAAGTTTGGAACAAAAGCATTAATTGGATTATCACAATTAACACAAAATAAAAATCTTCACAGATTTGCACAATTAGTTGAAATACCAAATTCAAAAGTCGCACAATCAGAACACACTATTTTAATTGAGAAGGATGAAGTTATTGTGACGACTGAATAATAAATTTTGCTATCAAAAGGCAACTAATTTTAAGATTATAAAAAATATAAGATGGAAGAATAAAACCGAAATTCCATTCTTCCAATATTTAACCGAAGTTAAATAATCTAACCGAAGTTAGATAGTTTATTTAGTAAAATGGGATTTAAATAGCTTTTTGTTTTCGGAAAAATCCTATAATTTAAAATAACTAAAAACTAATTTATTTTATGAATTTTCAAAAAAAGATTAAACTAGAATTTGTTTTATTAGGTTTTATCTTATTATTTGGATTATTTTTGAGAATCTATTCTTTAGGCAAGCCACCTTTTTGGATAGATGAAAGCATTTCCTCTTTAGCATCTCAAATGATTTTAGAAAAAGGTTTGCCTGTTTTTGATTCTGGATTGTTTTATGGAAGAGCTTTGATTTTTCATTATCTACAAGCATTTTTCTTATTGTTTGGGCAAACAGAATTTTTAGCAAGATTTATTTCTGTTATTTTTGGTTTATTTACAATTGTCTTAGCTTATTTTATTGGAAAAGAATATTCTAAATCAGGAGGTATAATTTCTGCATTGTTTATGAGTGTATTCTATTTGGAAATATTTTTTTCAAAACAAGCAAGATTTTATCAAATGTTCCAATTTTTATTTTTTCTCTCTATTTATTTATTATATAAATCAAAGAAAAATCCAAAATATATTTATTTAGCTTTGATTAGTTTTTTTATTACACTTAATACTCAAATAGCTGGTTTAGTTTTAGCTCCTTTTTTTATTTTTCATATTTTATTCTATAGCAAAGGATGGAAAAAATATCTCGCTAGTTTGCCTGCAATTTCTTTTTTGTATAAATTTGTTCCAACAAAAAGTCTTTCTTCAAATTCAACAATTTCTACTATAAATTATTTTAGACAATATGCAGAACATACAACAAATATGATTTACCTTTTGATTTTATTTGTTCCAGGAGTTATCTGGGCATTTATTAAAAAGAAAAGATTGACTTTGTTAATTATGTTGCCTTCAATTATTTTATTAATTGGAGTTTTTGGTTTGAAAACTTTTGCATTGAGATATGCTTATTTTTTTGTATTTCCTTTGGTTTTGTATTCTTCTTTGTTGTTTTCATTTTTATATGAAAAATATGGAAAAATAATTTTAATTTCTGTTATATTCTTATTTATTATTCCATCAAATTTATTTTTTCCTTATACTTATATTAATATGATTAAACCTGTAGATTATAATTATAATGATTATTCTGCTCCAGAAATTGATTTGAAAAATATTCCTTTGGAGTTGAAAGAGGAAATGCAGAGTAATGTTCTAATGAGTTTATTTTCCCCAAGTGTTGAGTGGTATATTAAAAAACCAGATTATGTTTTCCCTTTTTCAATGGATGGGCGAGGAGAAGATAGTATTTCTTACAACAAAGTAGATGTTTATTCTGGTGCTTTAATAACTACAGAAATGCCAAAAGGAGAATTTTATTTTATTGTAGATTATTATTCTGCAAGTAAGTTAAAACTAAACCAAAAGGAGAAATTAGATGAAATTCTTGAAGGTTGTTTTGTTTCTTATGAAAATAGAGATTTGAAGATTTATGAGTGTAATTGATTTTGGAAAAACGAACATTTAATAATTATACTTTTTATTATTATGATATGGTTAAGGAGAGTATATATGCTGTCTGAGATTTCTTTTAAAGATTTTGTTAAGGAAGAAAATCTTGCATGTTTTGACAATAAAAAAAATGTTGCAATTGGATTGCTTGGAATTACTAATGGTATAGGAAAAAAACAACTACAGAAGTTAATGTTTTTATCTTCAATTGAAAAAAATATTGTTTTGCCCTTTAAATTTGAAAAACATATTTATGGCCCTTATTCAGAGGAACTTGAAAAAGCAGTTAATATTCTTGAAAGTGAGAAACTTGTAGAATTTTCAAAAGAAATTATTTATAATGTTCAACAAGATACTAGAAAATTAACAGAAAAAGGAAAAGAATCTTTAGAAAATCCTGAAGTGCAGAAATTTATAAAAGTCATAAAAGAAATAATTTCAAATTATGGAGAAAATGGAAATTTCCCCTCTGCAAAAAGTTTAGAAAATACTTGCTATACTGAATTTTATTTAACAAAAGATGAGAATGACGAATGGAGAAATTCTATAAAATCTAAAATTAAAGATGCATTATCTCTTCTTGAAGATAGAGTTCAGATTATTAAGAAAAAAAATGAATTAGAAGAAAAGCAGGATTTGATTTTAATGGCATTTGATTATATAAAAAATCTTTTAAATGAAATCTTGGAAAAAAATATCGACCAAGTTATCAAGGGGGTTTTAATAAAAAAATCTGAGGAGTATATTGATAAATGGGGAGAAATCATTCTATTAGATGAAGAAAAAAAAACAAAAGAGAAGTTTAATAAAATTCTGTTGGAGGAAAAAAAACTTTTCAAATTTATTAATAATTGGGCTATTTCTAATAATGTCTATGATTCTGTTTTTGAGTTTGAATATAAGGAATAATGAAACCAGGGAATTTAATTTTTCTTGATACTAATGTGTGTATTTTTAGAACTTTAGCAAATTTAAAAAATCCAAAAATTAATTATGTTGGACTTGTAGAATTAAAGAAAAAAATTAATGATATTACTAATACTAATTCTAAATGCAAGTTAATTATATCAGATATTGTTTGGAGTGAATTGAAAAGTGAAAAAATACTTTTCAATGAAATTAAAAAATTTTGCAAAAAGAAGTTAGGATACACCACTAATAGCGATAAGACACTTAAGGTTTTCAATGCTGCTCAAAAATCAATGGATAAGGCTTGCAATAAATATTCTATTGAATCTGAAATTTCTGAATTAATTAAGAATTCAGTAAATAACCTTACTGAGGTTGATAAATTTTATTTGCAATTTCCAGAGAAGTTAAAAAATATAACTGATAGGAAAATTAATAATTTGAGAGGATGGAGACGAGATAGGAAGATACGGCAGAGGGTAAATAATATGCCAGAAGAGTCTGATAGATTATTATTGTGTCAAGCTGTGGAGTTGGGGAAATATAAAGACGAATCTATTGGGATTTTGTCTAATGATTCTGATTTTACAGAATTTATAACCGAGATTTCTAAAAAGTTTAGTGTTGAGGTTGAGGATTGTTTTTAGGATTCCAAAACCTTTAAAACTTGTTATTTTGTAATGGTAACATGTTGTTAGTGTTATTAGCCCTAATTCAAGTTTTAGTATTAATATTGTTTCTACTTATTTGGAAATATAAAAAAATTTCTTATGATTCATCTGCTAAAACTAAATTTAAGATAATGCCAAAGAAGAAAATTAAATTAGAACAAGGGATAATTATTGGATTATATGTTTTTGTGGCTATATTTATATTTTATATTTTAGCATCGAATTATCTTCCCAATTTAATGAAACCTATTAATTCTGGAACTTATGAACTTAATTTGAATAATCCTGCTAGTGCGTTAGCTTCTTTTTATTTTAATAAAGATATTTTTGGAGATGTTGAAAATGAAAGGATTATTATTGATTCTGGAGAGATTGTTAATTTGGTGTTTAAACCAAAAAAAATAATTTCTGAGAGTGAAAAAGTGATTATTGAAATAGAAGGGAAAAATTTGGGAACAGATGTTTATTTGGATGAAAAATTGATTATTCCTGATTTGAGTAATTATGTTAAAATTAAAGAATTTGAAAATAATGAAATTTGGGCAAAGAAAGATTTGATTAAGAAAGAATATATTAAAGGTTCTACTGCTGAGACTTTTGTTTATTATAATTTTCCAAGTGCTTCTGTTTATTCGTTTAAGGAATTGTCTAAAGATATTCCTGAATTAAATGATTGGAATAATGATGAAACAAAAATTTATACAACTTTTAGAGATAATTTGAAATTAGCAGTTTATCACGGAGGAGGAAATTTAGAGGTTGAATTTACAAAACAAGATTTGAATAATAATGTTGGTAGAGATGAATATACCTTAACAATTACAGATTTAGAAGGAAAAGAATTTTATAATAAAGTTTATGGAGATGATGGAGATAAAAAAGATTCAAAAGTTTTGGGAGAAGACCAGGATTTTGATTTGAGTATTGGTTTAGAAAGAGGAATTTATTATTTAGAGTTTAAGAAAGATGGGAATAATAAGGTATCTGATTCCACATTGAAAGATTTAAAGATTGGGAGTAATAAGGTTTTGATTGTTGGGGATATGCTGGTTTATGAACCAAATCAAAAATTTTTTACTAAAGCGAATTCTGAAAAAGAAATTAAATTCCATTATTGGTGGACTAATAGATATCAAAAAATTTATTTTACAGGGGACAAGATATTTACAGAAAATATTAATGAGGATTATAAGAGTAAAGATTATGTTGTTGAATTAGAAAAAGGAAGTTATAATTTTAGAATTGAAAAAGATCATATTTGGGTTAAGGGAGATTATTTTTCTTTAAATGAAGAAAGTTGGTTTAATTTACCGACTTTAGGAGAAGATAAATTAATGCAAGATAATGATATTTTAATTATTGATAAAGCTTGGTTGAGTATTGATGGAGAAAATATTTTTGCTAAAGTTAAAACAGAAGTTAAGGGAGAGGAATCTAAATATAAATTTCAGGTTTTAGATGCAAATAAGTTTTATATTAAAAATTTAGTTTTGAAAGTTTAAAATGAAATTAAATAATATTAAAAATAAATTTTAGAAAATTTTATAAATTAAAAAATGATTAATGTATTAATATGACTAATATAAGCCAAAAATGGCTAACTGAAATTGAGAATAGTGAGCTGAAGGTATTTGGAATTTTTTCTAACGATTACAAAAAACAGATTCACGGAAATGAAATTGCAAAACAATTGAAAATACCTCAAAGGAGTGTTTCTAGAAAATTAGATAATTTATGTTCTTATGGTGTTTTGAAATTTAATCGTGTTGGAAAAAATAAGGTCTATTCAATAAATTGGGACAATCCTATGATATTTCAGTTCCTTATTTTTATTGAGTCATATAAGGCTGTTAATTTTTTATTGAAGAATCCTAAAATAGGAATGATATTAAATGAAATTGATTGCGGAAAAATTATTTTTGGGTCGTATGCAAAGGGTACTAATTCTAAAAATTCAGATTTAGATATTGTGTTTTTTTGTAAAGAAACAGATGAGATTAAAAAAATTATTGATAGATCATCTATTGAGATTAATGTACAATTTTCAACTACAAATGAGTTTAAGAAAAAATTAAAGAGCAGAGACGCACTTGCAATTGAAATTGCGAATAACCATATTATACTTAGTGAATATGATAAGTTAATTAAAATTTTCAAAGAATATTATTTAAAATGAAAAAAATAGATTGGTGTTGTTTGCAACGGGATGGAATAAAATTAGTAGAGCCGAATGTTAATTTATCAAAGAAATATATAGGGGAAGCAGATAAGGATTTAATTGAAATGAAAAATGCAAGTTCTCTTAAGTGGAAAGATATTGAGGCATATTATTCGTGTTACAATTCTATTTATGCTATACTACAAAAGATTGGAATTAGATGCGAAATTCACGATTGTACTTTAGAATTTTTGAGAATAGTCTCTGAGGATTTGGGAATAACTAAAGAAGAATTGAATTTAATTAAAGATTTGAAAAAGAAAAGAATAGATGTTCAATATCATTTGAAAGAACCAGAAGAAATTGATGAGAAATCTATTGCGGGTTTTGTTTTAAGTTGTAAGAATATTTTGAATAATTTGAATGAAGATAGGATAAAAGAGATGAGGATTAAATTAAGGGAACTAATTGAAAAATCCCCACCTCTTGAAAATGAAAGAAAATAAACAAGATAAAGATAAAGCTAAAGATATATTAAATAATATTAAAAAGAAATTTAATTCTATTAATTTAGAAAAGTTATCAATTCATCTAATGGTTATTGCAGGGGTTTTATGGTTATTTAATTTGTTGTTTAATTATTTAGAAATTTTACCTTATTATTTGAATGTTAAATTCTTTTTTGTTTTATTTATTGCTTCAGGGGTTTTTTATTTTGTGCAAATAATAAAAAAGATTCCTGAAGCAGTTAGAGATAAGTCGAGTATGGTTTATTATTTTAGCCATTTCTTTTTATTGAGTTTGATTGTTATTGCTGTTAATCAGTTTTTGAAAAGACAGATTATAATTGACAATTTATTTTATATTTCTGTGCTTTCGATTGGATTCGGATTTTTGACTTTTTATGCTAATCGTGATAGGGTTGAGAAGGAGATTGAGGATGAGAAAGAGAAGGAGGGGGAAGCAGAGAAGAAGAGAGAAGAGGAGTTTGAGGGGAAGTTTCCTAGAATAAATAAGATTTGGGGATTGAGGAGTGTTGTGAGGTGGATGTATCGGGAGGGGTGGTGGTACGTTATTATTCTTTTAGCCATTTTGATTATATTTACTGCGATTAAAGTACCTTATTTTGACTTAAATTTTACTGGAGAACATACTATGAAATATAATTCTTATGTTGAACCAGCAAAATATATGGCTGAACAAAATAATCCTTTCTGGAACCAAAAAAAATATTTTAGTGATCCTATAAATAATCCCAAGGGGATATCGAATTCTTTTGGACATATTCCAATAATGGAATGGGGATTATTATCAACATATAAGTTATTTCCGAATAATTCTTTAGAATTTAATACAAGATTATTTACAAATTTTATAGGATTATTAATTTTGATTTCTGCATATATATTTTTTAAATTTTATTTTTCCAAAATGCAATCTTTAATAATTTTATTTTTAATGGCAATAAACCCAATAATTTCTTTTGCAACTTTTGTAACTATATTAGATAGTTTTTTAATTTTATTTATGTTTTTATCATTAATCTTTTTGAATAAATATATCAAAGATGATAATATTAAATTTCTTTTTTTGGCAGGATTATTTTTTGGGATTGGAAATTCTATAAAATATTCTTTATTTTTATGGCTTGCCCCAATTAGCTTTTTGTTAATATTCTTTAACCGAAAAAGCATAGCCTTATTTTTCAAAGATTATGGAATATATATTCTATTAGCAATTTTGCCGATATTAACTATTAAGACCTCAATTAAATATTTGCCTTCAAATCTTTTATTCGGTTTGTCTTTATTTTTGTGTTGGATAATATTCTATTCTATTCTATTCTATTCGTTAAAAAAATATAATGATAAATTAAAAAGCTTGGTTAAAAATATTTTAAAATATAAATTAATTTTAATAAGTTCATTCTTATTAATTCTTGTTTTGGGATTAATATTTTTAAAATTTACAAATATCCTTTCTTTATCAAATGAGTTTTTAACAGATTTAAAATTAATTTTAAATTATGATATGTATAAACATATGCTTTTAGAACAATTTAAAATTTATATGACGCCAAATTTATTTTTTATTGGTCTGATTGGATTGGGATGTTTATTATTTGTAAAAAATAAAAATATTCAAAAAATCTCAATTAGTTTTTTGATTGGATCTTTAATTTATTGGATTTTGGCTTCAAAAGTAATCTTTTTTCATAATTACTATACTTTAATTATTATGATTTTATTTTGCATTTTAAGTTCAATAATTTTTATGATGTTTAAAGCTAAAAATAAATTTTATGGGATTGTAGTGATTTTTCTATTTTTATTGATTGTTTTTCCAAGTTCTCATAAGAGCAATATAGATGAATTATCCAAAGAGAAAGAAGGTTTTTTGGAAGCCTCTATGTATTTAGAGAATCATACTAATATAGATGAACTATATATAGATGAAAAGTATCTTTTATCTTTAACTATTAAAACTAATAGATCGCGGGTTGGGGAATTATATTTTTTGGAACGTCCTAAATTTAAAGAAGATATTAAAAATATGGGTTTTAGAGACACAATGCACAAAAATAATATTAAATATTTAATCACAACAGCAAAAGAACCAAAATATGAAAAATTTGTAAATCTTTTTACAAATGAAGAATTACAATCTACCTCATATAGAAGAAGTGATATAATTCTCTCAAAGTTGGATGAAAATTATGATTATTTTTCAGATATTGATAAAAGAAAAGAGTTAGTCGATAAATATGATATTAAAAATAAATTTAAATTAGAAAAACAAATCGGAGTCTATAGGTTTTTTACATTTCAAAATTAATCTAAATAAATATTTTTTGCTAATTTGGCAAAATCTGATTGTTCTCTTTTTTTTGTTCCAGTAATTGATTTTGAATTTACACGATATTTTAAAAGAAATTTTGGAATTCCAGTCATTTTTTTATTTTTTTTCATTAAAGATAAGTATAATCCATAATCCTGGGCATATTTTAAATTTTCATTATAAAAATTATTTTTTTCATTTCTAAACATAATTGTTGGATGATATAAGCAATTTTTCTTTTTTAATTTCCAAGAAATTATTTTTGGAAAAGGGATTATATAATGCCTACTAATTTCTTTCCCAAATTCATCAACATTTATTGCACAACCCGATGCTAAAAAAATATCTTTATGTTTTTCTAAATAATTGTATTGAATTTCAAATCTTTTGGGTAAAGAAATGTCATCCGCATCCATTATTGCAATATATTTTCCCTTAGCAATTTTTAATCCCTTATTTCTCGCAAAAGCAGGTCCTTCATTTTTTTTACTATTTATAATTTTGATTCTTTTATCTTTTTTAACATAA
>JAUVHP010000043.1 GCA_030593225.1 archaeon | reverse complement strand
GAAGAAACTACAGAAACTTTTAGTTTGTCGTATGACGATTTTGTTGAAAGTGTGGAAATTGCACCTGTTTTTGAAACAAGAGAAGGAGAAATAAAAATTGGAAATGTTGTTGATAAGGAAACGTTTACCATAAAACAAATTTTAGAAAATTTAGGTGCTGTTTCATGGTGGAAATTTGAAGGCAATGCTCAAGATGAAATTGGCGGGAATGATGGCGAAATAATTGGAGATGTGAATTTTGTCGATGGTGAATATGGGCGGGCTGCGAGTTTTGATGGAGGAGGAAATTATATATCAATTCCAGATTCTCCAACATTACATTCAGATACACAATGGACAGTTATGATTTGGTTTAAAACAAACATTCTTTCAGATCCTCCTGTGTGGCAAAATATTTACTGGAAAGGTAATTATCCTGATTGTGGTGCTAGTATTGGTTGTTCAGGTAGAGAATATGCCACATGGATTCATTATACTGGATTTATGCATCATAGTTCTACATCTATTGATAGAATTGGTATTGGTCAAACAGTTTGCAATACACCTAGTAATAAAATTGAAGTAAATAAACTACATCATTTTGTAGGTGTGATAAATAGTGAGGATAGTAAAATGACAGATTATCTTGATGGGGAATTAGAAAGTCAATGTGCTTATAGTAATACAGGTATTCGTGATACTGAGGGGAATTTTAATTTTGGAAGAGGATTAAAAGGACAAATAGATGAAGTAATAATTTTTAATAAAGCATTGACAGATGAACAAGTAAATAAATTATACAATCTTGATTTAAATTAAATTTAAAAAAATGGAAAAACAAATAAATCAACAAGAACAGGTTATTCAAGAAGGAAAACCAAAATGGTTAATTTTTGCATTAATTGTTATGGGGATTATAATTGTTGTTGGGGCAATAATTTTAGTATTTATTGTATTTTCAAATGAAGATATAGAAGAGCAAGAAGCAGAGAATGTTAAAACAAACCAAGAAGAATTAGTATCTGAAACTGAAGAACCAATTACTCAAACAGATGAGGAAACGTCTTCTCAAACAGAAAGTGAAACTATTCAAGAAGATGTATTAGAAAAAACAATTGAAGAAGATTATTTGGATGAATCTTATTTTTTTCAAGAGTAGTTTTAGATTTGAGTTAATCTTTTGAATATTTCTTCTAAGTTGATTTTAAAAATCGAAACTTGCATTTTAGTTCTCTAAAATTATAAAAACATATTAACTATATTATTTTATGACAAAAAATTATTCTGAAGAATTAAAAGAATTAATTGAGGTGTATAAAGAAAAAGGTTTTGAATGGGGAAAACCAATTGATTATCTTGAGTTTAGAAATGGTTGTTCTAAAGAGGATATGGAAAAAGAAATAATTAATTGTAATTGTGTTGAATTTGTTGAAAAGCAAAAAGAACAAAGAGAAACTAGATATAAATTATATTTTGTTTATAGTTCAAAAACTGGAAGAGTTTATGTTGTAAAATTCACAGAAAAAATAAGAATAATAACTATTTATCCTATTGGAAGACAAACTTTGAAAAATTATAAAAGAGAACTTTTGATTTTGTTGTTCTCTCCTGAAAAATTTGATTCTGTTTTTTTCAGGATTCATTTTTGCTGAATATTCTGTTTTTGCAAAGTTGCCTAAAGAAAGTTTAAAAAAGTCTAAAACTATTTAATAATCATGGCAATTAAAATACATTACAATGAAGAAGATGATGTTTTTACTATTTATGATGATAAACATAAGCCAACTGAGACAATAGAGTTTTCAGAATTTTTGAACATAGATATTAATAAAAATAAAGGCATAGTTGGATTAGAAGTATTTTATGCAAGTGAATTTTTTTCTGCATTAAATAATATTATTACAAAAAAATTATTAGAATCTGTTAACAAGGTTTCTATAGAATGTAAAAACTATAGGAATAATTGGTTTATAGTGTTGGTCTTTGAAGATAATGGGGAAAAGATAAGAATTCAGTTGCCTCCATTAAGGAAATCTGAATATAATAGTCCTTTAATTTCTGATTAAGTTTTAAATCAATCTTTTGAATATTTCTTCTAAATCAATTTCAATTAATGCAATCGGCATTTTAGTTCTCCAATTTTTTAGAATTTTTGGATGAATTTCTCCAATAAAACCAATTGGTTCGGATGTTGGATGTTGGATGTCGGATGTCGAGAGAAGTATTTCTCCGCATCGTCCTTCTATAAAATGTTCTGGGGTATGTTCGGTTTCTTTTAATTTTAAATTTATATCAAGCATTCTTTCAAGATATTCTAAAATTTGTTTTATTTCTGTAAAATTTCCAGGAGTAATTGCGACTGCAAGTTGTTCTTTTTCAATAATGTTTTCATCTTTAATTTCAAAAATTTTTCCTGTTTCAAAAACTTTCTGAGGATATTCTGAGTCCACGTTTTCTGAAAATATTTTTAATGTATAATGTGTTAAATTTTTTCTAAGAATATTATATTCTGTTTTTGATTCTTCTAATTCAATAAAATTTTTTTCTTGTTTTTCAGAAATTCCCATTTTTTGGAATTGGTCTTTTTTTGTTGTTAAATGGTAATTTGATATTTCAATTAGATTTAGTCCTGTAAGAATTTCTGAAATTTTTCTTTTTATTATTTCTTTTGAATTTTCTTTTCCAATTGTTGAAATCTCTGGAATTTCTGCAATAAAATTTTCATACCCATAAGCAATTGCAACATCTTCTATTAAATCAACTTCGTGTAAAATGTCTGTTCTCCAAGGGGGAATTTCAATTTCTTCTTTAGAATAATTATACCCCATTCTTTCTAAAAATTGTTTGATTTGTTTTTCATTTAGATTTAATCCTAATAATTTATTTGTATTTTCAATAGATAATTTTATTTTTTCTGGAGTTAAATCTGGTGTTATTTTTTCTTTTCCTCCTTTGATTTCCATTTGATAAATTTTACCACCCATTTCATTTAATGTTGTAATAATAATATTTAGACATTTTTTGAGAATTTCATAATTATCTCCTGAACATTCTACAAATACATCTTTTGTTTTTGTTGTAATTTTTCCTGTTAGTTGAGAATTTATTATTGGTGGCATACTTAATATATTTTTATTTGCGTCTATAAATATTGGAAATTTTGTTTTGCCTGCTAAAATGTGTGCGTATTCTTTTCCTGTTGGATGTCGTTGAAGTATTTGAAGTCCTGACATTTCTCTTGGAGATTCAAGAGGTTGGAATTTTATTTTATCTGGTTCTAATGCAGTATATTTAATTGGAAGTTTGATTTTTTCTAAGGGATAAATTCCTATTGCTAATTTTTTTCTTTTTCTTCCTATTGTAAAATGAAGTTTTTCTTGAATATCTATTAATTCTTTTATTTTATTGTCATCTAATTTTAATCCTTTAATAATCGCACAACTTGTATATGGTCGTATATTTTTTACTGAAGAGTCAATTATCACTTTGTAATTTTTTTCTGGTTTGTTTATTTTATATTGTTTAAGTCCTGTTTTTTTCCCTAAGAATGCTAAGAATGAACGTTTGAAACCTTGATATGAAAGAAGGTCTGGTCTATTTGGAAAGACTTCTATTTCAATTTCGTTTTGTGTTATTTCTTCAACAGGTGTTCCAAACATTGCAATTTTATTTTGCATTTTGTCGTCTATTTTTCCAATTTCTTTTTCAAATATTTTTTTATTGAATTTTATGTTTGCCATTTTAATGTTTATTATACCTCCCTTTCTTTTCATATTCTTTGTGAGATTTATAAACTTCTAAAATAATTTGCAATATTTGAAATTCATTATTAGAAGTATTTGTATAAATTGTTCTGGCTTCTTTTGAAATATCAATTAAAAATAAATTTGTTATTCCATATTTTTTTTCAAAATATTTGTAAATTGGAAGTTTTTTTGAAATAGGTGCCCCAGTTCTTTTTTGTTTTAGAAAATTAATTGACTTATTTATTAATTGATATAAATTTTCATTAGTTTTATTTTCTTGAGATAATTCTTTTTCAATTTTAATTTTTAATTCAAATAATTCTTTGCTTAATTTTGGAATAAATTCTTTCATTTTATTAAATTGAGATGGCTCCTGAAATTAATTCATTTAGTTTTTTATTGTTTGTGAAAATCCAAATTATTTTATCTCCTTCAAACATAATTTTATTAGATTTTTCAAGATAATTTAGGATTAATTTAAATGTTTGATATTGCATTTGCTTAGGTAAACTTTTCCAAAGTTCCATTCTTGTAGGATAATTTTCGCTATTTTGTATAGCATCTTCTACTCGAAGTATTGAATCCAATTTTGGAAAATGCAGTATATTCATTTTTTCAATCATTTTTGTCATTGTATAAGTTTATATAACTGGTTATTTAAATGTTTTGTAGTTTATTCTTTTAATTTCTTTTTTAAATATTTTTTTATTGAATTTTATGTTGCTCATATTTCTTTTACTTCTATTAATTCTGATTTAATAATATTATTTTCTTTTTCTCCATCAAAAATAAATGTTCCTTTGAATTTTTTTCCTTCTAAAAATAATGGAATCCAGTGTTTGTCATCTGCCCACATTTCTTCGTAAGGTATTTTTTCTTTTTCAAACCATTGCGGTTTCATTTCTTCTGATTCAATTGGTTCGCCTTCAAATTTTGTGACGTGAAAAATATGAACTTCTAAATTTTCTACATCACTTTGAAATTTAAATTTTATTATTCCTCTTTTTTCAATCTCATGAGCGTGTATTCCTGATTCTTCTTTTAGTTCTCTTTTTGCTGCTTGTTCAATTGTTTCTTCTTCGTTTAATTTCCCTCCAAAACCATTCCATCTTCCTTGTCCAAATCCTCTTTTTTTTAATCCAAGAAGAACTTTTGAATCTTGATGTATTAAGCAGAGTGTTAGTTGTTTCATTTTAACCTATACTTTTAATTTTATTTATTTGAATTATAATTGCTCCTTTGCAAGGTTCATCTTTATTTTCCGGAATATTTTTAATAAAATCTAGCCACATTCCTTCTTTAAAGTAATTTGCAGAACCTTCTATTTGATAGCCTTTCCAATCTTTATTCCATACGACTAAATTAACTAGTGGATTTTCTTTAATATTTTCAATAGTGGTTTTCATGTAATTATTTGTTACAATAATTTTTTCATCTTTTATTTTTACAAAAGCAGCAACACTAACATGAGGTTTGTTGTTATTGCTTGTTCCAAGTGCAATTGGATTTTCTTCGATAGTTTTTATTAAATTTTCTTTCATTTTACCCAATGTTTTATTTTTCTTAATTTAGTTAAATCGTTTTTGTAAAGTTCTCTTAAATCTTTTATTTTGTAATAATCCATTATTGTTCTGTCAAATCCAGGTCCCCACGCTAAAACTGGTATGTGTTCTCCTAAAAGAGGGGTTGTGACTTCTGGTCTGAATATTCCTGCTCCGCCTAATTCTAGCCAGACCTTTTTTTCTGGATGCCATGCGTGAATTTCTACTGATGGTTCTGTGTATGGGAAATATGCTGGATTGAATCTTAAATTTTCAAATCCCATTTTTTTGTAGAATTGTTTTAAGTAACCTAATAAGTGTTTGAAGTTTGCGTTTTTATCTATAACTATTCCTTCTGTTTGATTGAATTCAAATCCGTGTGACCAATCAACTGTTTCGTTTCTAAAACATTTTCCTACTGCAAAGAATTTTTGAGGGAGATTTTCTTTTTTTATTTGTGATAATTTTTGAGCAGATAAGCAAGTTGTATGTGTTCGCAAGCAAGTTTTTTGTGCTTCTTTTTCTTGCCAATTATAATTCCATCCTTTGCTTCCTTCTATTTTTCCTTCATGGGCATTTTTTATTTGTTCTATTAATTTTTTATCTTCTGGTAAGTTGAATTTTTTATCTATGAAAAATGTGTCTTGCATTTCTCTTACTGGATGGTCTTGTGCTGTAAAAAGTGCGTCAAAGTTCCAAAACGAGCTTTGCACAATGTTGCCTGTCATTTCTGTGAAACCCATTTCTGTCCAAATTTTTCTTGCATAGTCAATTGCTTGATTTACAAAATGTCTTTTTCCTCCATTGATTTTTGGAACAGGAGAAGTTATGTCATATCTTCTGAATTTTTTTCCTTTCCATAATTTTTCATTTTTTAGAATTTCTGGAGTTATTTGTTCTATTAAATCTTTGTTTGAAATTTTTGAGTTTACTATTTTTTCCCCTAATTCTGTTATGTTTATTTTAAATATTTTTTTCTCTGTTATTTGAATTATTTCTTTTCTGTTTTGCAAAATTTTTAATGCAAATAATTGTTCTGGTGAGAGCTTGTTGTATTCTATTGGGAGCATTTCAATAAATAATTCTTCTAATGTTTTTTTTGAGATTTCTCCTTTGTTTGCGTTTAAGATTATTTTTCCATTTTTTAAATCTATTAATGCTTTTCTTTTTAAGACCCCCAACGAGGCCTTGAATTCTTGGTTTGAAAGTTTGCTTTGTTCTTGGGCTTCTTGTAGAGAAATAATTCTTTTTTTGTCCAAGAGATTTAAGAGGCGTCTTTCTGGAAGTCCTTTTGCTCTGTAGTATGCTCCGTTTGTTCCGATTTCTATTATTTTCTTTTTTTCTGTGTCAAGTATGATTATATTTTTATTTTGAAGGTATTCTAATGCTCTTAGAACAGAGACCTTGTCTAGGTTTGATTTTTTGCAAATTTGAGAAATGTCTTCATCTAAGTAGGGAAGAATTTTTATTTCGTTTGGGCTAAGTGATTGGATTAATTTTTCCATTTGAAAATAAAAGAAGATAGTATTAAAAAATGTTTGGCTGTAAATTTGAAGTTGTTTTTGTATTCATTCCCAGAACTAATCCTAATGATTTTAGGTCGTGTAAATCTCTTTTGTTTTTTCCTATGAACTGCATTTGGATTTTGTTTTTGTTGCAGAGTTTTATATTTTGCTGAACTCTTGCTAAAATTTTTGATTTTTCTTTGCCTTTAGTAGAAATCTTTGTAGAAGATTTATCAGGGTATGTCTGTGGTGTTGAATTTATTATTTCGTCTAGATTTATTCCTATTTGAATTTTATTTTTTTTAGCTATTTTTGCAAGAACATGATTAAATCCAGAGTTTCTTTGTTTTTGAAAATCTTTTCTATTTTTTTGGTTTATTAAAAGAATATTTATTTCTAATTTTTCTAAAACTTTTCTGTTTAAATCATCGTCATCACTTGTGAAGATTATTGGAGATTTTGTTTGTTTTGCTTGAAGTTTTAGTTTATTAAAATTTGTTTCTGTTAAGATTGTCATTAATTTATTAGGATATATTGGTTTATAATAATTTTTATATATATATTTTATTGGAATTAATTTTATATAGGTTTGATTTGATTTTTTATTGTGGGGAATATAGCTTTAGTTTTTGATGGTGGGGGAGGCAAAGGTGTTTTTTCAGCTGGAGTTTTAAATAGTCTAATTAGAAAATTAGGAGTTCCTAAATTATGTAAGAGTATTGAATATGATCAATCCGCTAAATCTTATGTTCAAGTTGCTAAATCTATTAAAATTTTTGAGCCTGCATTGGTAATAACTTGTTCTGCATCTATTTTTTTAGGACCTCCTTTGTTAACTGGGAGATATGATGAAATGTCAAATATTATTGAGGAAGATTTCATAGGAAAACAAAAATTTTCCAATCTTTTAGATTATTTTAAAAATAATGATTTTGGTTTGGCAGAATTTAAATCATTGGTTTATAATTTGTTTACACAAAGGGATATTATAAGTCCAAAAAGAATTTTGAAGATGATTGATTTAGATATGGCTATTAATGTTTTTGAGAAGAGAGGTTTTTTTGATGAAGAAAATTTAAATAAAGTTTTTGCCTCACCTATTCATTATATTATTCCTGCACTCAATGTTGAAACAGCAGAAGTAGAGTATTTTTGTAATAGGGACCAGCGTTTTTTAACAAAACCAACAGAGCTTTTTGGAAAAGGAGGTAAAGCTGGAATGAATCTCGTTTTTGGTGCGGGAATAGGGCCTTTTTGGAAACCAGTCCGAATAGGGGATTCTTATTTTGAGGATTCTCCTGATAGTGCTTATGGTAAATGGCATTTGCCAGAAATTATTGAGCGAAATATGAAGTTTGATTTGGGTATAGAAAAAATTTTATTTGTTCATAATGATTTACGTAAAGGAGAAGATGAATTTGACCGTGAAAAAACAATTTATGGTGCATGCACAATTGCGAGAGGTAAAGATTTTAAAAAAGCTTATCGTGAAAATGAAAGAAAGGCCAAAAATTATTGGAAATATGAAGTGCCAAATCTTTGGAAAAAGGGAATTTCTATTTATACTGTGAGGCCGAGTGAATCACATTTAACTACCTTAGGTGATGATGGAGAATCAGTAATGAAAACTTTTAATGCAGGAGATAATATATTTGAAACAGACAAGGGGTTAGGTAGATTTTTAGGAGATTACTAACTTCCAATTGTTGTTCCTATAAATTTTATTTAGAAAGATTTATATAACTTACAATTATTGATGTGTATGGAAATTTGTAAGGAAGATTTGCTTAGAATTAATAAAGGGTTTGGTGGGAATTTAAGAAGTGATTCTAGTTTGGATTTTGCATTTGATAGAATGAAAAATTCTCGGATTGGGCTTTATAAAAAATTGGCTTATTTATGGAGAGCTATTTTAGTTGACCATCCCTTTTCAGATGGAAATAAGCGAACTGCGGCTTTTGTTGCTTTTGTTTTTGCTGATGCAAAGGGGTTGTTGGTTGATAGAGATTTGTTGTTACATCATATAGTGTCGGTTGCTAAGAAAAATGTTATTGAAATAAGAAATATTGAATGGAGATTAAAAAATGCGATTAAAGGAAATTAATAAAATTTTGAAGAGAGAAAAGAAGTTTTTTGAAATACTTGAAAATTATGATAAGGGTATTGGATTGCCTTTTCAGAGAAAGAGAATTGATGTTACCCTTTCTTTAAGAACTATGGATAAACTTAATGAAATTAAGAAAAGAACTGGGAAGCCAATTTCTCAAATCATTGAAGAAAAGTTTTAGTTTTCAATAGTAGTTCCAATAAATTTTTTATTGTTTAGAAAATTGTCTAATTGTTTTGTGTCTTAACCCTAAAATATATGTTGGAATTTTAATTTTGTTTCTTTTTCATCAATACTTGTTAATTTGATTCTTAAATAGCTCCACTATTCTGCGAATAAAATGTAACTTTGTCTTGATAAAAAATAATTCAAAATTTA
>JAUVHP010000031.1 GCA_030593225.1 archaeon | reverse complement strand
GATTTGCCGAGTGAACAAGAACTTGAAGAGTTTGATATTGATAATTTGATTCACAGAGAGAAATTAAGAGAAATTCAAAATGACGACAAAATCGGGACTTTGGTTGAAAGATTTAAAGCAGGTCAGAGTGAAGTTTTGTTTACAACGCGATGTGGTCGGGGAATTGATTTTCCAGGAACACAATGCAATAGTATTATTTTTACTAAATATCCTAATCCAAATGTGCAAGATGCTTTTTGGAGAATTTTAATGAAAACAAAACCAGAATTTTATTGGGATTTTTATAAAGATAAAGCACGAAGAGAATTATGGCAAAAAGTTTATCGTGGTTTAAGATTTAAAGAAGACCATATTTATTTATTGAGTCCTGATTTGCGGGTGCTTGAGGCTTTTGAGAAGAATTTAAAAAACAATAATTCTTATAAATATTAAATTAAAGATATTAAAATGGAACTAAAACATTACTCTGTTTTTCACATAGGTATAAAGACAAATGCTAATACAAGTCTTGATGAGTTTAAACCTATTATGAAAGAATTTGCCTCATCAAAAGATTTTGAATTAGTAAAAAATGAGAATCTAGATTTAAATAAAGTTATCTCTAAAGGTTTTAACCCTAATATGGAAATAATAGCAAAAAAAGAAGATACAAGAATAGAGTTTAACCTTTTAGCTGGAGCAATAAATTTTGTTGGAAAGGATTCCAAAGAGGTATCTGATTTATATAAAGAAGCTCTTGAATTTTTAGAGAAGAAAAATTATGAGCCATTAACATTTGTTAATTTTTTTGAAATTCTTGCAGTCGCACATTTTGAAAATGGAAAATCTCCTTCACAAATATTAAAAGAAAAAACAAATTTCAATGTTGAAGAATTATCTAAAATGGGAGAAGGGCAAGTTAATATGGTCCAAATAAAAAGTGCAAGTTCTGAAGAAGAAAATGCATTTGATATGAGTATCAGTATTAATTCATTAAAGCCAAGCAAAGAATTTATAATAAAAATTATAAAAAGAAGCAGAGATATAGAATTTATCTATAATTTCCATACCCTTATAGAAGATTCTGTTAGTGCATTATTAAAAGAATAAAAATGAATAATCAATCAATTTGTGACTTTAGCTCTGGAAGTTTATCTTATTCTAGCATGGGAGAAACAAGAAAGTTAGACATGTCTGTTAACAATATAAATACATACTCTGTTGAAGCTAACCTATGTTTTAATGGCAAAGAGATAATGAATGATGTTCATATAATCACTTCAATGGATTTTGATAATCAATGTAGAAATCAAACTAATATTTCTTCAAAAGTAATTGGACCTGAAGTTATGGATTTTATTAACAAGAACGATTCATTAAAGAGTAATATATTTGAAATTATTAAAGATATATTTATTATTTCTTCTAAAAAAGATAATATGTTAAAAATTACAGCCAATGTTAATAAAAGCGAAGATAAAATAGAAATTAGAGTTTATTTATTAAAATCAAGCACTGGTTTTTTAATAGATTTGAATGATGAACTTGCAAATGAAATATTTGAAGAAGCACAAAAGATTTCTGATTTTACCGAAAGAACAAAGCTATTAAATTTGTTTAGTGTTAGTCTTTTTGATACTCAAAATGGTGTCAAACTTTAAGTATTCTGATTTTTACAATGTTGCTCTTTTCTTGATGAAAGGTGATATTAAAGAAGATGAGGCATCAATAAGAACAGCTATTGGAAGGATTTATTATTCACTTTATCTAATTTTGAGAGACAAGGCTATTAATTTGGGATTTAAACAAACAGAATATGATGGGGCGGGAGGGTCACATAAACAACTATTGGCTTTCTTTGAAAAACCTCCTAATAAGATTATTGAAGATGGTGATGGCAAAGTGTTTCTAATGATAGTAACCTATTTTAAACCACTTCAAGAACTTAGAATAAAATCAGATTATAAAGAGGAAGAAATTAAAGATAAAGATTTTGAATTAGCTAAAGCATTGTTACAAGGTTTAAAATTAAAGTTGCAAAAATTTCCAAGATGGGATTTAATTGAATAATTAATCAAGATCCTTTAGATTAATCATTTCTTCAAACCCGCCCAATATTCATTGAGTTCTATTGAAGATTGAAAATGACTCATTCCTCCCAATCTATTTTTCCAGTAATTTACCATTCCTTTGACACTATTAACTCTTCTATTTGCTTTTACTAAATTTCTTTTACACGCAGATTTTGCTTGATGTGTTTTAAATTTGTCTTGCTTTAATTTTTCTTCCTCTTCTTTTACCCAATTCAATACTTCTTGCATTTCTTCTTTAACATCTTTATATTTTTCTTCTAATTCTTCTTGAGTCAATGGTTTAGATTTTTGTTTTTTATAAGATTGCATTTTATTTACATTCCTAAGCATCCTCTATGCTTTAACATACCTGCGTATTTTAAAAATAATCTTGCTTTATTGTAATCACTATAAATGCCAACATCTTTATTTTTATTTGCTTTTCCTATTATCGTGCATAAATTCTGTTTGTTTAATTCAGAGATATATTTAGAATGTATTGAAAAATAAATTGATGGTTCTCCTTGTGTTAAAATTCCTTGATTTCCTATAAGAAATCCTCCTTGCCAAATTCTTTCCCCATTTTCAAAATAAAAGAATCTTAAAAAAACAGGATTGTTTTTTGGAATGTCCTTAAGAAATTCACTTGCTAAAATACTTTGTTCAACTATGGCTCTTTGCTCTGGATTTAATGGAATAATTTTGTGACCCTCTGTATCAATTATTTTTCCTGTTAAAGGGAATTGGATGACTATAAAGAAAATTAAAGAAAAAAATATTAATTTGCAAATAAATAAAATTTTGATTCTTTTTTTAGTTTTAGAAGAAAACTTTGGTAAATTTATTTTTAATTTTTTAAAATCCATAGAAGAATATAGAAGAAGAGATTTATAAAATAAACGCCACCCAACTCGCACACGCACTTGCTGTTTTGAAAATTTGCTTCAGGATGAATGCAAGTGCGAATGCTCGCCCGAATAAAACGTGGACAAATAAATATTTTTGAATTTAACCAGTGAGATTTGGGGTGGAATGAATTATATTTCGCTTTACGAAATACAAAATACGCCACCACCCCGAATCGAACGGGGACGGCCCGAAGGCCCCGGATCTCAAGTCCGGTGCAATACCATTATGCGATGGTGGCTTTATGATAAAACTGAAAGAAAATTAGATTTTAAATATTACTATAATCCAAAAATTCTTCTAAAAAAAGATTTCTTGATTATAATTGGCATATCATTTTCGTCAATAATTTCATATCTAATATTAGGTTTTTCTTTAAAGATTGGAACTTTTTTTGACAATTCTTTATTTGCTTCAATAATTGAACTTTCAATAATTACCATTGAATAACCTTGATTAACAAGTGCCCATTTAAGTGATTCAATTGAATATCCTTTTTTTATATTTCTCTTTAAATAATCTACAAGTTTTTGTCTGTAATTTTCTGTCATAAAAAAGAGAGATAAAAATAGTTTAAAAAATTAATTATATAATTTTTATAGGTTTTTTATCACGATAATATTTCATTGCTTCTTCAAGACGTGATTTTGATTCTGAATAAATTGTTAATAATTTGTCTGCTTTTTTTACCTTGTCTTTTAAATGCACATAAAGAAACAAACCAGATAATTTATCTACAGGGCATCCAGATACTCTTGCTAAAGAGGCGATTTTTTTATTATGAATTTCTTTTATTTTTCCTGATTTTTGTGCGAAAATATCTTTTTTAAATTTTGCAATTTTTATTTTATTTATATCTCCTTTTTGTGCTTTAATTATTTCTTTAAATTTTTCAAATGCTTTTCCAGAATTAATAATCTCTTCTGCCATTGCAACACCTTTTCCTTTTTTCGCTTTTTTTGTTAATTCAAATATTTCTCCAGCAAGAAAAATAGATTTTTCTCTAAGATCTTTTGGTCCATCTTTGTTTGGGTCTAAAATTCTTATAACATCTATTAATTCCAAGATGGGTCCAATCCCATTTCCGATTGGCTCGTCCCCTTTTGTTAAAATCACTTTTATTTTTTTTCTAAAATATTTTCCTAATTTTTCAAAATCTTTTTTTAATTCTAAGGCTTTTAATTTAGAAACTTTTGCATTTTTTCCATAGGGAATATCTATTAGAATATATTTACTTCCCAATGCTAATTTTTTAGACATAATAGAAGCTAATAATTGTGCTTTTGGATCTATCTTAAGCATTTTTTCTACTCTAATTATTTTAGAATCTGCTGGAACCATTTCTAAAGCACCGCCCCAAACCATACAGGCATTTGTTTTTTTGATTATTTGTTTTACTTCTTTCATAGAAAATTCTATTTCAGCGATTGTTTCTATAACATCTGCTGTTCCTGCTGCACTAGTTATTGCACGTGAAGAACTCTTTGGCATAATTAATCCTGCTGATGCACATATTGCCACCACAATTGGTGTTGTTCTATTTCCAGGAATCCCTCCAATACAATGTTTATCAACAATATATTTTCCGCGAAAATTTAATTTTTCTCCTGATTTTAAAATTGCTTTGATAAGATAAATTGTTTCTTTTAATGTCATCCCCTGTTTATACATTGCTGCAATAAAAAGTGCAATCTCTGGTTCTGATAAAGAATTGGATACAATATCTTGTATAATTTCATTTATATCTTTTAAAGATAAAACATTGCCGTCTAATTTTTTCTTAATTAAAAACATACTTCTTGGTGTTGGGGCAAGACTCACTTCAACTATTTGACTAATTTTTAATCCAATTCTTTTTTTTAATTCTGAAGAAACAATAATTTCATCTTTTTTTATTCCTTTATGAATAACATTTAAAATTGTTGAAATAGATTTTGGTTTTTTTGAAATTGTTTTTATTAGAATTCTATCTTTTGTATGAACTCCTAATTTTTCTGCAGTTTTTGCATTAAGTGTAGCAACTGGAAGCCCTGCAGACCAACCCATAAGTTTTATTTTTAATTTCATCTACCTCTATTAATTAATTAGAAAAATTTGTTTTTATACTTTGTCAAAAATAAATAAAATTTTATTTATGAAGATTGTGTAAAAATTCTAACAGTTCCTTTTCTTCTGTAAATATCTATAATAATTAAAATGTAAGCTATAATTAAAGGTCCAAGAATAAAACCCAAAATTCCGAAGAGGAATAATCCTCCAATCATTCCAATAAGAATTAATAAAGGATGCATATTAGTTCTTTTTGATACAAATGCTGGGCGTATAAAATTATCTATAGTTGTTGAAATAAAACCGAAAATACCTATTCCTAATGAAGGCCAAATATTTCCTGCAACAAATAAATAAATTAAAACAGGCAACCAAATAATTGTTGTCCCAATAATTGGAAACATTCCTGCAAGACAAGCTAACAAAGTTAAAAGCAGTGCATTTGGAACCCCGAATATTAAAAACCCAAGACCAACAATTAATCCCTGAATTAAACCAATTAATACTTGACCATATAAAACTGAAATTGTTATTCCTTTTGAAGATTCAAATAGTTTTTTTTCTACTTCTTTTGAAAAAGGCATTAAGCTTTTAACATAATCAATAATTTTTTCTTTATCTTTAAGTACAAAAAATAATGTGAAAAAGGTCACTAACACTTGTAAAAATAGTGTTGGAAAATTTAATATTAATTGAGAAAACATATTGACAAAAGAATTGGCTGTGCCTGTTACAAATGAATAAATAACTGAACCAATTTCTGCAGAGAATTCGTCTGAAGAAAAAAGAGAAGGGAACACTGTTTTAAGAGGTGTTACAAAATCTGTTTGTTTGGCTGCAAAATAAATTTTAAATGATTGGTTAATTAGGATTGGGGTAAAAAACCAGAAAGGCAATACAAGTAAGATAAATAAAAAAAGGCAAATTAGAAAAGATGCTATATTTTTTGATTTAATTATTTGAGTTAATTTTGTATATAATGGGGACAAGACAATTGCCAATATAACCCCTACCACGATTGACATTAAAATAGGTTTTAGGAGCAAGAAAGTCAAAACTATAAGCACTGCTAAAATTAAAGTTATTGTTACTTTTCTAAAATATGTATCATCCATTTTTACTCTTTTATAAAATAATTAATTGAAACAAATTTATAAAACTTGTTAATAAAACTAAAAATTTATAAGTGAGTTTTAACAAAGTGTTTTATGAATTTTATAAAAAAGATTGTTGATGGGGATGTTGATGAATCTGTGCATTTGCTGTTTCAGAAATTTAGTCGAGGAGAATTTAGAAATCGGGCAATGATTGAGGCAAAGAATTCTAAGGGGAAATATACAATTAAAACTTCTGCTGAATTTGCAAATGGGTTTGTTAGAATTATGGCAGAGAAATTAGCAGAGAATAAAACTCAAGTTACTGGTGCGATTGTTTCTACAAATGATTTAACTGGTGAGTTGGATTTTAAAGAAAAGAAACAATTTCAAGGAGTTAAAAGATATTTAATTGATAAGGAAATGTCTGGAGCAGAGTTGATTGGTTTGTTGGATAAATTTCCTAAGACGTTTTTTGCTTTGACTTTTAATGTTGGTGATGATAAATTAAAGATTAAACCAAAAGCACCGAAAGCAGGGAAACCAGGAAAAGAAGGTGAGGGTCCTAAAGTTGATTTCTGTAGTTTAAAAACAAAAGATAAAAAAATTGCAGATAGTTTTGTTTTTGAAAAATCGGATTTTAAAGTTGCTAAAATCAATCATACTATTTTTGTTGAAGAAATTATTCAGCCAGAGGGTGAGAAAGATTTTGCTAAGATTAGAGAACTTGCAAAAAGAAAGGGGAAGATTGTTCGGAAGGCAGAGATTGATGAACAGGAAATGGAGAGGGCGATTGAGTTTTTGGTTTAGAGAGGTTGAAAATGAACCGCAGAAATCTTAAAGCAAAAAAAATTTTATCGGCATTAGAAAAATATGGTTGTAAAGTTGTGAGAAAAACTTCTCACGGAGTTATTATTGAAAATCCTAAAAATAATAGTTCTATTAATATTCCTTTACATAGAGATGAATTGGCTGTTTGGATTTATGGGAATATTTTAAGACGGCTTGGTATTGATAAAAAAGAATTTGAGCAAAATTATCTAAACTAAAATTCTAGAAACAAGTAGTGGTTGTTTTTCTTCTTCAATAAAGATTTCTCTTTTTTCAGGATAAGTTTCTAAAAATAAATTTAAAGATTTTTTGAAATTACTTATTGCTTCATCTAAAGTGTCTCCAAAATCCGCAACTCCTGTTTCCTCATTGTTGATTATGAAAACTTTTTTGTCATCCATTTTTTCTTCTCTTACTATAATATTAACACTTAGATTTTCCATATAATATTATTATTTTTCTACTTTTTTAACCTTTTGTTTTTGGGCATCAAGGTATTTATTAATTCTTGTATCTTGAATTATTTATGGTTTACTTATCAGAAAAAGATGCTGAAATTATAATCAAAGAATTATCAAAATGCGATAATAAAGAAATTAAGAATATTATTAAGAAAATAAAAAATCCTAAAAAGAAAATTTATGTTAGGGAATTGTCTAAAATAAAAAAATTGTTGAAAAAATCATTTAATGAAAAGAGAAAAGTCAAAATTAGATACTATAGTCCTCATTCAGATGAATCCACTAATAGAATTATTGATGTTAGAAAAATTTACTCTAATTGTATTATTGCTTATTGTCATTTAAGAGAAGATGAGAGAGTGTTCAAAACAGACAGAATAAATTCTGTTGCTATTTTAGATGAAAAATATTCAATCCCAGAAGATTGGTATCCTGAAAATAAAATTTTGAATAAATAACTAAATTAATCCTCTGCCATTCAAATATTTTCGAGGATTTTATGATAACAAAATTAGAGAGGTTTTGTTGACACCTAAAAATACAAGTAGTGCAAATTACGCATTTGACGTGACTCCTGCAAGATTGATTACAGGTTTAATCACAGAAAGAGGTGTTTGTAAGGCAAATGAAAAAGATATTTTAGATATGTATCCAGAATATAAGAAATCTTCCCAATCCTAACAACTCAAAGCTGGACTTTTAAAATTCAAATCTGGTAAAGCAATTATGCCTTCGGATTTTCCTAAAGATGTTACAAGATGCATTTTTACTGCCCTCATATTTCTAAAGTTATTTGTTTCAATTCTTATCTCTTTGATGTTTGTTAATTCTGTTAGGTTTGAAAGAATTTTTGATAAAACTTTTGATGCTTCAAAAATTTGAATTCCTACAATTTTTTTATTTTCGTCTAAATCAAAAATAAAATTTCCTAATTCAATTGCTCCTTTTGATTTTGTTCCTTCTAAATAAATAAATAAATCATCAATATTTTCATCGTAACTATATTTGAAATTCTGCATCATTTTTTCTTAATTGTTTTTTGCCAACTCTTATTTATTTTAATAACTGTGACTATAATAAGATTTCCGTTTGTTGTGAAAATATATCTGTGAGCAAAATCTTTTGAATAAGCAAAATAACAATTATATTTATTTTCTTCTGGATTTTGAGATTCTTGTTCTTCTACATAAACCAATTTTTCTGGATTTCTAATATTTTCTTTAACTTCTTCCAAATCAATCTCTCTAAAAATTGCCTGAATTTCAGCGTGATAAGTAATTATTATTTTTTCTGAAGAATAAGAAGAAATTTTTTGTTTTAATTTTTCTAAATCCATAAAAATAATTAATTTAATCTGTATAAATAATTTCCTAAAATCCCCCACAAAAACTTTAAATAGCCAAATTTTCTAAGTAATCTATCCAGGGTAAAGATAAAATGAAAATCTTCGCATCATTAACAATAACAAATGCCAACAAGAAAATCACCAAGAAAAGGAAGTTTGCAATTTTGGCCCAGAAAACGGGCTGCTAAGTTTTTACCTAGAGTGAACTGGAATTCTATTGATTCTAATAAAATTTTGAAAGGTTTTATTTGTTATAAGGCAGGAATGATGTCTGCGGCTGTGAAAGATAATACTCCTGATTCTATGACTAAAGACAAACAAATTATTATTCCTGTGACAATTATTGAATGTCCTCCGATGAAAATTATGTCTGTTAGATTTTACAAAAATGGTAAAGTTGCAAAAGAAATTTTAGTTGAAGGATTAGATAAAGAATTAAAGAGAAAAATTAAATTTCCTAAGAATTTTAAGAAGTTGGAAGATGTGAAGGCAGAAGAATATGAGGATATTAAGATTCTTTGTTATTCTGTTGTTAAAAAAACTGGGTTAAAGAAAACACCGGATTTGGTGGAGATTGGATTAAAGGGAAGTGTTGAAGATAAAATTAATTTTATTAAAGAAAATTCTGGAAAAGAACTTTCTGCTTTGGATGTTTTTGAAAACGGGCAACTTGTTGATTTTAGAGGATTGACTCGTGGAAGAGGTCTTGTTGGACCTGTGAAAAGATTTGGAATTACATTAAAGAGTCACAAATCAGAGAAGGGTGTAAGACGTCCAGGTTCGCTTGGTCCGTGGCATCCTGCAAGGGTTATTTTCAGGGTTCCAATGGCTGGGCAATTAGGAATGTTCACAAGATGTATTTACAACAACAAAATAATTGATATTGGAAAATCAGAAAGTAAATTCGACTCCGAGACAAGCTCGGGTCTAGTTCGTCCAAGCTTGACCAAACTAAAGAACATAAAAAAATATGGAGATATTAAAACAGATTATATTATTGTAAAGGGTTCTGTTCAAGGGCCGTCGAAAAGACAACTTATTATTACTGCTCCTTTAAGAGAAACTAAAAAAACTAAAAAGCAAAATTTTGAGTTGGTGGGATTAAGATAATGAAAACTAAATTATTAGATATTAATGGAAAAGAAAAAGCCAAGATTGATTTGCCTAAATGTTTTTCTGCAAAAGTTAGAGAAGATATTGTTGCGAAAGTGATTGAGGCGAAAAAAGTTAAGCAGCCGTATGCTCCGTCGCCTGTTGCAGGTAAACAACATTCTGCGAGTGGAATTTTAATTCATCAAAGAAAAGTTTGGAAGAGCCAGTATGGTCGTGGGATTTCAAGAATTCCTAGAAAAATTATGACTAGAAAAGGTTCGCAATTTAATTGGGTTGGTGCTGAAGTTTCAAATACGCGTGGTGGTAGAAGACCGCATCCTCCGAAAGTTCTTTCTATGATTAGTTTATTAAAAATTAATAAAAAAGAAATGAAACTTGCCCTTGAATCTGCTTTGAGTGCTACTGTAAATGAAAAATTTGTAATAAAAAAATATGCTACTTTGAAAAATTCTAAGATTGAAAATATTCCTTTTATCGTTGAATCAAAATTAGTAACTTTGAAAGCAAAGGAATTGATTTCTAGTTTAAAGAAAATTCTTGGTGAAAATTTATTTGGTTTAGCTGTGCAGAAAAAAAGTATTAGATGTGGAAAAGGAAAATTAAGAGGTAGAAAATACAAATCAAATGCAGGATTATTAATTGTTGTTGGAGATAAGGAGAAACTTAAAACAACTGCTTTTGATGTTGTGAGTGCTAAGAAATTAGGAGTTAATGATTTGGCAAGTGGTGGGGTTGGAAGATTAACTGTTTATACTGAGGGAGCAATTAAAAATTTGAGGGAGAAAAAATGAAGAATATATTATTACCAATTGTAGTGGATATTGAATGTAGTGGAGGGAGTCCTAATGAACATGGAATTTGGCAAATAGGTGCGGTAGATTTGAATACAATGGAAGAATTTTTAGAGGAGGGTAGAATTGATGATGAAGATAAAGTTTTAGAAGAAGCAGCAACAATAATTGGAAAAACAGAAGAAGAATTAAGAGATTCAAATAAACAATCGCAAAAGGAATTATTAGATAAATTTTTTAATTGGCTCGAAACACGAAAAATGAAAACTCTTTTGTGCCACCTTCCAGAATTTGATGAAGGGTTCTTAAGAAATAAAGCGTTAAAATATTTCAAAAGAGATCCTTTTTGGCCAAATCATCATAGACCTTTTGATTTGCACACTATTGGACAAATAAAGTTTTTTGAAATAAACGGAAAATTTCTTACAAAAGAAGACAATAATAGCGATATGGGTTTAGGAAATATATTAAAATTATGTGGAATTGAAGATAAGCGAAGAAGTTTGAACAAGGGTAAACTTAAAGAAGGCGAACCTCACAATGCTTTAGAAGATGCGAAATTGACTGCAGAATGTTTTTCAAGATTAATGTTTGGTAAAAAATTATTAGATGAATATTCAAAATATGAAATTCCAGGGGAGTTGAGAAAATGAAACCAATAGTAACAGAAAAAGCAGTAATGATGATTGAATCAGCAAATGTTTTGACTTTTGAAGTTGATAAAAGAAAATCAAAAGACAAAGTTAAACAAGAAATTGAAGAAATGTTTAATGTAAAAATTGACAAGGTTAGAAGTTT
>JAUVHP010000022.1 GCA_030593225.1 archaeon | reverse complement strand
AACCATTTTATAAAATCAGGTTGTGTATTATTTTGAGAAATTTCTTTTAAATTTTCTACAACTTCTTTTTTATCATCCTCTTGCATGAATAGGATAATAAAAATTAGTTAATAAATATTTTTGTTGTGTAAAAATATTTATCTAGATTGATAAAATAAATTACTTTGTGATTTTTCTAAAGTTTGGTTGTATAAATTCATAAATGAATTTACATGAACAAATATTTTTATTCCTGAGTTTTAAATATTTATCCAGATTGATTAAAAAATTTCTAAGAAATTTTTATTCAATAATTGCATCAACAGGGCATGAATCAATTGCTTCTTTAACACAAGGCAAGTTTTTGTCTGAAATAACTTCTGCTTTATTGTCGTCATTCATTTTGAAAACTTCTGAACAAATTGAAGGACAAAGCCCACATCCAATGCATTTTTCTTTGTCTACTTTTACCATATTTTAATTTAGTTAGTTAAGTTTATAAATTTAATTTAGTTTTATTTTCTATGATATTCATTTGGATTTTGATTGGAGTGGTGGCATTTTTAGGATTTATATTTTTTGTATATTTTAATAGGTTTGCTGTTCTTGGGAATCGGATTGATAATTCTTTGTCGCAGATTAATGTTCAATTGAAAAGACGTGCTGAATTAATTCCTAATTTGATTGAGACTATTAAGGGTTTTGCTGCACACGAGAAAGCAGCAATTAATGCTGTAACTGAGGCACGGAAGGCACTTATGAATGCTGAAGGGCTTGATGAAAAAATGAAAGCAGATAAAGGTTTAGAGTCTGCTTTAAAGAGTATTTTTGCTTTGGCTGAAGGATATCCTGATTTAAAAGCAAATACAAATTTTTTAGAACTTCAAAAAGAATTGGCTGCAACAGAGGACAAAGTTGCTTATGCAAGGCAATATTATAATGATAGTATTTTAGGATATAATAATTTGTGCAAGACCTTTCCTGGAAATATGTTTGCATCAATATTTAGTAAAAAGCCAGAGGACTATTTGCAAATTGAAGAATCACAAAAAAAACCTGTTGATGTTAAGTTCTAGTTTTTTATATAAAAATATTTAAAGATAAGCTGAATTATTTTTTAATGAAAATAGGAATTTTAATTGCGCGTATTGGTGGCGAGGACGGTGTTGCTCTTGAAACTGAAAAATGGATTGAAGTTTTACATTCTTTAGGGCATGAAGTTTTTTTACTTTCTGGAAAATATGAGGGAAAAATTTTAGATAGAAAACATAAAAGTTTGTGTAAGGAGTTTTATCCGTTGTCAAAAAATAGTTTAATGGAACAAAAGCAGGCGTTTTTAGACCCTGATAAAAAATCTTTAATTATTTTGAAAAATATAGAAGGAAAATCAGAGATTATTTTTAGTAAAATTATTAAATGGATAAAAAAGAAAAAAATTGATATTTTGATTTCTGAAAATGCTTCTGCTTTGCCCTTTAATTTATCTATGACTTTAGGTATTAAAAAAGCTGTAGAAAAAACTGGAATAAAAACAATAACCCATGACCATGATTTTTATTGGGAAAGAGGAAATAGATATATTTCTTTTCATAATAAGATAAATAAAATTGTAAATGATTGCATACCTTTGCGATTGCCAAATGTTACAAATGTTGTTATTAATTCTGAAATGAAAAAGATTTTGAAAGAAAAGCATGCTATTTTTGATGCAGAAATTATTCCGAATGTTATGGATTTTAAAAAACAAATAAAATGCTCCTCTAGAAAAAGAGAAATTTTCTTTAAATTTTTTGGATTTGAAAAAAATGATATAATTTTATTACAACCTACGAGAATTGTTAGAAGAAAAGGAATTGAAAATGCGATTGAATTAGTATATCGTTTGCAAGATAAAAAAGTTAAATTGATTATAACTGGAAGTAATAAAGATGAAAAAATTGAAGATTGGGTTTATTATAAATCTCTTATTTCTTTAGTTAAGCAATTGGGTTTAAGTAAGCAGATTATTTTTGCTGGAAAATATATGGATAAATTTTCATTGCGAGATTTTTATTCTTTTTGTGATGCTTGTACTTATTTTAGCAGATACGAAGGTTTTGGAAATGCATTTGTCGAGGCAATTTTAGCAAAAAAACCAATTTTTGCAAATAATTATAAACCTGTATTTTGGCCAGACATAGGAAGCAGAGGTTTTAGATTGGTAATGGTTGAAAATAATAGTTTAACAAAAAAAGCAATTAATGAAATTAAACAAGTTATTTATGATAAAGAATTGAGTAAAGAAGTTGGGGGATATAATTTTGAGATTGGAAAAAAATATTTTTCTTATGATATTTTAAGAGATAAGTTAGAAAAATTAATTGGAAATTAATAAAAACACTTAAAAACTTTGTTATACTTGTTGATATAACATGTTAAAAAATTTGAGATTTAGAAGAGAGAATGTTTTGAGGTTTCCTAGACTTGATACTGTTCTAATGGTTGAAGAGTTTATTTTAGAACATGGTGGGGAGTTTAAGAAAAGGTCTTTATGGGAAGCTCTTCCTAAAAAAATGATGTACCAAACTTTTTGCGTTATTTTTGATTATCTTTCGGAATCTGGAAAAATTGCTGTTGATTCTGCAGGACATATTTGTTGGATTTGGGATCCAGAAGGTGTTAAATATTTTTTATCTAAACCTGAATTAGGTTGGAGAAAGTTTAAATGAAACCTGAGATTAATTTTGCAAATGAAAAATTGCAAGATACATTCGAGAAATTAAAAAATTCTAGAACCGAAGATAAAAAATTATACAAATGGATTGTGCGTGCTTTTGAAGATATTGAGAAAAATGTTTTTTGCGGGACTCAAATTTCTAAAAAATTAATTCCAAAAAGTTATTCTGATAATTTTAGTGTTGATAATTTATGGAAATATGATTTGCCGAATGCTTGGAGATTAATTTATACAGTTAAGAATGATAAGGCATTTGTTTTGTCTATTATTCTTGAATGGTTTAATCACAAAGAATATGAAAAGAGGTTTAGATATTTATTATAAAATGGAATATACACGTATTGATTTTAATGACCAAATTTCTAGAAATAAATTGAAATCTGTTTTTTTGATGGTAATTGTTTTTACTGTTTTGGTTTTATTTGGTTATGTAATTTCTTTTGCTTTTGAGCCAGGTTTCTTTTTTATTATTATGATTATTTCTATTGTTTTTTCTTTAGGTTATATTTGGATGAGTTTTTATAATTCTGGAAAGATTGCTGTGAAATCTGTTGGTGCAAAGAAAGCTTCTCGTGAGAAATTTAAGGACTATTATAGTTTAGTTGAGGGTTTGACTTTAGCGTCAGGGCTTCCTATGCCTAAGCTTTATGTAATGGATTCTAATCAGATTAATGCTTTTGCTGCTGGACGAGACCCGCAAAATGCAGTTGTTTGTGTTACAAAAGGTGCTTTAGAAAAATTAGAACATCGTGAACTTGAAGGAGTTTTGGCACATGAGCTTGGACATATTGCTAATTATGATATTCGTTATATAACTTTAGTGACTGTGATGGTTGGGATGGTTGCGATTATTTCTCAGATGTTTTTGAGAAGCTTGTGGTTTAGAAGTGGAGATGGCGACAATAAGAATGGAATTTTTTTAGTTATTGGAATTGTGATGGCTATTCTTGCTCCGATTGTTGTTCATTTAGTTCAAATGGCTATTTCTAGAAAAAGGGAATTTAGTGCCGACGCTACTGCTGTTAAATTTACAAGATATCCTGGGGGATTAATTAAAGCACTTGAGAAAATTAAGTTGGATGTTGTGCAACCTGAAAAGAAAGTTAGTAAAGCTGTTGCACCTTTGTTTTTTTCAAATCCGTTTAAGGGTTTGGCTTCGACACACCCTCCTTTGGAAAAACGAATTTCTGTTTTGAAAAGGATGTAACGCCATTACGCATAGGCATCGCGATTGATTATTAAATTCATGATAATAAAATAATTTTATAAATGTGTTTTTTATTATTTTATTATTGCAGATTTGCTAAACTTTTGAATGCAAATCTTTATACTCCTAATAAAGAAGTGTCGCCCTGCGGGATTATTTTTGCAAAATACTTAAATAGTTTATTTACAAAAGTAATTTATGGGATTTATTAGAGGGAGTTTATTTGTTATTGTAAGTGTGTTATTATTTTTATCTTTATTTGGGGCTGGATTTTTTTATATGGTTTCGTTGTCTTTGGATTATGATGTTTTAAAAGAAAATCTTGTTAATTCTTCTGACGTGGCTGTTCGTGAAATGGGTGTTTATGATGAACTTTTTTTAGTGTTTCCTATGATGGATTTGTATTGTTTGAATAATTCTGCTTTTAATTTTGATAGTGGTTATGGGGTGTTTGATATTCCATGCGAGATTGTAGCTAAAGGCATTGATGAGGTTTTTTATTATGCTTTGGGAGAGTTTGTTATGGGTTCTTATTATAATGATTATAACTGCTCTTTGTTGGAGTGCTGGGAAGAGACAAAGAATCCGAGTTTTTTAATTTCTGATAAAACAAGAAATTATACAGAGAATAAATTTTATTTTTTAATTTTTGCAAGTTTTGTTTTAATTGGTTTGGTGTTTTTGTTAATTGAGAAAAAAAGTAATTTGCCTTTTGTGGTCGGTGGTTTGTTAGTTGTTGTATCTTTGCCTTTTATGAAATTGGACTCTGCACTTTCTTTTATTGGGGATAAAATGATAGTTGGTTTTGTTTCAATTTTTTTAACACAAACTTATAGTGTGTTTTTGAAATTTATGTTTCTTGGAGTTTTTGTTTTAGTTATTGGAATTATTTGGAAACTTTTTTTAATAGGTTTTAAAGTGAATAAATTTGTTGGTTGGGTTAAGAATAAAATTGAGGAGAGGAAGAAGAAAAAGATTGAGAAATTGAAAGGTCTGAAAAAGAATTTGGGTTTAAAGAAAAATATTAAAGGCGAAGTTGGATTAAAGGAATGATTTTTATACCCCAATCTTTCTAATTTTACATGAAAAAATGTATTGTTATGTTGTCTGGCGGGCTTGATAGTCGGCTTGCTATAAAGATTATGCAAGAGCAAGGTTTTGATGTGATTGCTTTATTTTTTAAATTACCTTTTGGGACTGGATGTTGTGATGAGAATTGTTCTTTTAATTTTGCACAGATACAAGGAGTTAAATTAAAGATTTTTGATTGTACTAAGGGAAAATTACTACAAGAGTATTTAGATTGCATTAAGAGTCCTAAATATGGAAGAGGGGCAGGAGTAAATCCTTGTGTTGATTGCAGGATTTTTATGTTTAAGAAGGCACGGGAATTTGCTGATAGTGTTGGAATTGATTTAATTGTGAGTGGCGAGGTTTTGGGTGAGCGTCCGATGTCGCAGATGATGAAGTCAATGAATTTAATTGAAGAGAAATCTGGTTTAAAAGGAAGATTGCTTAGACCACTTTCTGCGAAATTATTTCCTGAAACCGAAGCTGAGAAGAAAGGATTAGTTGATAGAGAGAAATTATATAATATTCAAGGTAGAAGAAGAGTAGAGCAAATGAAACTTGCAGAAAAATTTAAGATTAAATATCCGCATCCTGCTGGAGGATGTATGCTTTGTGAGAAAGATTTGAAAAATAGATTTTCTAAGTTATTAGAGCGTGGAATTAATGATGATGAAATTCATTTAGTTGGAATTGGGAGACATTTTATGATTGATAATAATTGGGTTGTTTTAGGACGAAATGATAAAGAGAATAAAATCATTGAAAAAATTGGGAAGAGCAAAGGTGACTTGATGATTTCTGAAAAGTCTGGGCCTAGTGCTTTGATAATCAGATGTCAGATGTCAGATGTCAGATATCTGAAATCAACAATTAAAGAATTAATGAAAGCGTATTCTACTGGCGGTTCATTAGAAGAGAGGAAGGTGTTTGAGAAATGGAGATTGTAAAAACATTTAAATAATTGGAAGGTTTTAATTTTTTATGGCAAAAAAAGTTGCGAGAAGAGTTAAAAAAATAATAGATGGAGATACTTTAATTGTAAGTAGTCCTGTTAGTGGTTCAAGATACATAAGACTTGCAGGAGTAAATGCTCCTGAGAAAAGACAAAGAGGGTATCAAACAGCGAAAGCAAGTCTTAAAAGTAGGGTTGGTGGAAAGAAAGTTTGGGTTACTCCTGTTGGGAGATCTTATGGGAGAATTGTTGCTAAAGTTAGAAAAGTAAGAAGGGATAAAAAATAATCATAAAAATAATCTCCAAATTGATATGCCTATTGTGATTAGTGTTAAAATAATTAATAGATAATTTGTAATTTCTTGTTGTAATAGATGTTCGTTTTTAATATTAAAATGGAATAATTCTGATTTTATAAAATAAATTGTTCCACTCTTTTTTTCTAAGTCAAAATTTAACCAAAATTCTCCTGAGATTGGGGAAGATGTTTTATCAAACCAAATTTCCCCTATGTCTCCTGACTCTAATTTTGGAATTTCAAATTTTTTCCCACAATTTATACTAAAATCTAAACCTTTCTGAAAAGGTACAATTTTAACATTTTTTATAATTCCTCCTTCAAAACGAGAATTTCCAATATTTTTTATTTTTATTCCATATGCAAAATTACTATTTTGAACTACTTTTTTATATCCAATTTTCCTAAGTTTTGAGAGAGATTTTAGAATAGGATTTGTTTTGAAAAGGTTTTTTTCTTTCATGTAAAAATTATTTTTTTTGTTGTTTTTAAGAATTGTTGCGTTTTATTTCCCAAAACATTTAACAACTTTATTTTCTAATATTTTCTATGTGTAAACTATGTGAAACAAAACCAGTATATGAATTTACTAATAAGAGGAAAGTTTGCAAGAATTGTTTTGTGAGATATTTTCAGAAAAAGTTTTTAACAACTATTAGAAAATTTAATATGATTAAAAGAGGTGAGATTATTGGTTATAAAAAAGGAAATAGTTTTAGAGATATTGTTCTTGAGGATTTACTTTTTATGTTTTCAAAAAATGGAATGGTTGAAATTGTGAAAATTCAAAAGTTAGATGTCAGAAATCAGAAATCAGAAATCAGAAGTCGGAAGTCAGATTTTAAAATTGCAATTTCATCTACGATTGATTCTGAATCTGATAAAATAGTTCATATTTTGATTAAGGGAGATTCTAAAAATCTGAAAGAAATTGCACCTGTTGATAAGAAAGTTATTAAGCCATTATATTTATTTTTAGACGCAGAGATTTTGCTTTATGCAAAGATTAAGAAATTGAAATTTAAAAAAGAAAAAGAAAAGAAAGATAAAATTTCTAAATTTATTGATGAATTAGAAAAGAAACATCCTGAAATAAAACGGGCTATATTGAATTCTTATCTTGAATTGGAAAAATAATCATTTCTTCTTATCCTCTTTCATCCTCTGAACAAAATTTTCTAAGAATTTTTTATTGTCACCTAATTTTTTTATTTCTTTTATTGAATAAGCTGAAATTCCTTTTATATCTTTTTTCTCTGTTTTGATTTCCCTTGCTAATTTGTTTTTTGTTTTTTCATCTAATAAAATTTCTTCTTCTGAGTTTGATGCTATTTTTTTAGCTGAATTAATTATTGCTCCTAAACTCATAAATTTTAAAACTGCTTTTTCTAATTTTGCAATTATTGAACCACTATTTATTGAAATTCCAAATTCAATTTTTTGTTTGAATAATTTATTATGATTTGTTAATATCTTTTGAATATCTTGTGCTAATTTTATTGCTAGTTTTTCATTTTGAAATGTTCTTGTTTTTACTGGTGCAAATAAGAAAAATAAATTTTCTTGATTTTCATAAATCATTGATTTATTTTCTTGAGTTAAATTTACAATTTTTCCCATTGTTTCTTTAATCTTTGATGTATCTATTTCTTCAAAATTTTTAATTTTAAGACAAACAATTTTTGTATCTTGTTTTACACCTTTAATTGATAAAGAAATTTCTGCTTTATTTTGGAAGTTGTCAATTAATTTTTTATCTTTTGTTTTTTTGAAATTTAGTAAAGAATTAAATTTCTTAGAATGTTCTTCTACATTGTTTTTATGTTTTTTTTTTGATTTAATATAACCAAATAAACTTTTTTGATAACCTTTTTTGAAAAACATAAAAATAACAAAACCAAAAATAGCTGTCATAAATACCCATGCAATCGGATGTTTCACTATTGTTATAATTCCTTCTGAGGCCTGTTTTATATCAATAGACCTCCCTGTTAAAAATACATTTTGAGTTAGTGTATCTTTTCCATTTGCCATAACTTCAATTTGGTATTCTCCTTTTGGTGCAGTTAAAATAAATTCTTTTTCTTCATCTAAATCTAAAGTTATATTAAGGTATAATTGTTCTTCACCTATTTTTACTAAGACACTATTGTTATAAATTACATTGCCAATGTTTGTGATTTTTAATGTTTTATTTATTAATTCAATTTTAATATCTTTTTTCTCTTTTATTTTAAAAGTTGCTTCAGCATTTAATTTATTAGATATGGCTACAACAACCCATTCTTTAGGTGGTTCATTATATTCTATTAAATATTCAAGATACTCTCCTGTTTGTTTTTCTGTTTGCTCTAAGATTTCGTCCTTTTCATTTTTTATAGTCATAATTGAAATTGAATCAATTTTTTCCCCCGTTTGGTCGTGCAGAATTGTTTTTGCTTTAACAGTTGTTCCTGGCTCTATTTCTTTTTCCTCAAATATTATTTCTAAACTTGTTGGGATTTGAATAACTGTAAATTTTGTTGAAGTAAATCCTTTGTTTGTTTTTTCACCTGATAAATCTTTTTCATAAACATTTATATTCACTGTATATTCTCCTGCCTTTGCATCTTTTTCTAATGGGATTTCTATATAAAAATAGCCGTTTTTTACAGTGTCTATTGTATTAATATTTTTAGAATAGTTTATGATGTTTGCTGAGATTTCTACAAAACCTTGTGCAGGTTTGTTATTTTCTTTTATTGCATCCCCTTCGATGATAATTATTTCACCTGGAGAGAATTCTGATTTTTCTATTTTTGTTGTGATTTCTATTTTATCTGAAATTTCAAAAGTATCTGTTAGTATAAATTCTTCACCCAGAGATGTTTTAATTTTACAGGTTCCTGTTGAACGCCCAAGGAGTTCTTCTATTAATGGAATTGAGGGTTCTCTTTCTTTTTCTGAACCTGATTCAATTGTAAAATATTCGCTGTAAACTTCTGTTTCTAATCCATTGCAAATTAATTCTATTGAAGTTTTTACATTGATTAAATCTGTTGCAGTTGTAATTTTTAGTGGAATAGTTATTGTGTCTCCTAAATTATATACTTCCTCAAGGTTTGTGTTGACGACGATTGTTGCAGAAAGAAATGATGTAAAGAAAATAATAAAGATTGTTGAGATAAATATATTTTTCATTTGCTCTTTTATAATGAATTATACAAATTATTATTTATAAACTTTCTCGTGAGAGGATGTATTTTTTAGAGAATATTTAAAAAAGTGTTTGGCTTGGGTTTGGTATGAAAAAAGATGAGAAAATTACTCCGTGGGAAGTTTCTGGCGAAATTAATTATACTAAATTGGTTAAGCAGTTTGGAATTAAGTTGATGAAAGAATTGCCTAAAGAGTTTAATGAGAATGTTTTGTTTAGAAGGAAAGTTATTTTTGCTCAGAGAGATTTTAGTAAAATTTTGAATGCTATCAAAAATAAAAAACCTTTTGTCATGATGACTGGAATGATGCCTTCGGGTAGTTTTCATCTTGGACATATGATACTTGCTCAGCAAATGGTTTTTTATCAAAAGTTAGGTGCTAGAATTTATATTGCTGTTGCAGATTTAGAGGCTTATGGTACTCGTGGGAAAAATTTAGAAGAGCTTAGAAAGATTGCAATTGACCAGTATTTGGTAAATTATGTTGCGTTGGGTTTGGATTTGAAAAAATGTGATATTTATTTTCAGAGCGAGAGAAGTGATGATGCGAAAAAAGCAAATGCTTATTATAGACTGGCTTTGAATTTTTCTAGGTATGCAACTTTTAATGAATTTAAGGGTGTTTATGGGGAGATTTCTCCTAGCAAAATGAGTTCATCTTTGTTGCAGGCTGCAGATATGTATCACCCTCAGTTACCAGAGTTTGAAGGAAAGCCTATGATTACTTTTATTCCAATTGGGATTGACCAAGACCCTCATATACGGATTGCAAGAGGAATGGCGAACAGAAATAAAGACCAGAAATTTATTTCAATTGCTTCAACTTATCATTTGTTTCTTCCTAGCTTGAAAGGGCAGGGAAAAATGTCAAGTTCAGACGAGACTTCTTTTATTGCAATGACTGATTCTCCAGAAGTTGTTAAGAAAAAAATTAACAAATATGCTTTTTCAGGAGGGCGAGATACATTAGAAGAACATAGAAAAAAAGGTGGCAATCCAGATGTTGATGTTAGTTTTCAGTATTTGAAATTCTTTTTTGAGCAAGACGACAATAAATTAAAACAAATTGAAGAAGATTATAGAAGTGGAAGATTATTAACTGGTGAGTTGAAGAAATATTTAATTGATAAGATTAATTTGTTTTTGAAAGAACATCAGAAAAAACGGAAAGAAGCAAAGAAAAAAATTGATAAATTTTTGTTTAATGGGTAGATTTTTAAATTCTATACAGTTTCAATATGTAATGGTTAATATTAATATAATTATTGAAGATGAAGGAAAAGAAGGGTTTTCTGTTTTTAGCCCAGATATTAATGTTATTTCTAATGGCAAATCTATAAATGAAGCTAAAAAAAATTTTGTAGAAGCGTTGCAGTTTCATTTAGAATGTGCTCCAGATGAAATTGAAAAGCTAAAACAAGAAACAAGTTGTTTAATTACTACATTATCTATAACAAATCCTCTCGAGAAATCCCAGTTACACGCTCAATAGTTTTAATATTTCCTTTTAACATTTTTGGAGATACGACTGTTAAAGTTTTATTTCCTTTTCTCAAAAAGTGATGACTTCCTTTGCTTCTTACCAATGTCCAACCGAATTTATTAACTAATTTTTTAATCACCTTTCTTCCATCAACTCTATTTGGGATTTTCATATAATATATAAGACGATTTTATATAAAAAGGTATCATAGAATTTCTTATAGATTAATTTTTCCACAACTAATTTTATAAAACCTATTATCTTGAATTAATTTATGAAGATTTTATTTTTGCACGTGGATTATATTGAATGGCAGGGTTTGAAAAAGGCGTTGCGAAGTATGAAGGATTTGAGTCCTAAAGAGTTGGAGAAAAAAAGAGTTGAGGATGCTTTGGGAGTTTTGATTGCTGTTGAGAAAGGTGATTCTGAAAATTCTATTGATAAATTAGTTGATGAAGTAAAAGATGTTGCAGGCAAGGTTAATGCTAAAAATGTTGTGTTGTATCCTTATGCTCATTTGTCTAAAAATTTGGGAAGTCCGGATATTGCTGTGAAAGTTTTGGAAGGGGCAGAGAAGAAATTAAAAAAAGATTTTAATATTAGTCGTGCACCGTTTGGTTATTACAAAAGTTTTGAATTAAAAGTTAAAGGGCATCCATTGAGTGAATTGTCGAGGGAGATTGTTGTTGATGGAAATGAAAGTAAAGAAAGTTATGATGAAAAGAAATTATTGAGAGAGATTTCTAAGTCCAAGTTAGATACTTCAAAATTGAAAGAGAATGACCATAGAATTATTGGACAGCAAATGGATTTGTTTAGTTTTAATGAGACAGCACCTGGGATGGTTTTTTGGCATAATAATGGTTTGATTATTAGAAATGAGTTGATTAATTTTTGGAGAGAAGTGCATCGGAAAACAGGTTATCAAGAGATTTCTACTCCCCAGATTTTAGATAAAAAACTTTGGCAGATTTCTGGGCATTGGGAAAAATATAAAGAGAATATTTTTTTAACTAATTATGAAAAACGAGAGTTTGCTGTTAAGCCAATGAATTGTCCTGGAGGAATGCTTGTTTTTAAATCACGACCAAAAAGTTATCGCGATTTGCCGTTGAGGGTTGGGGAAATGGGAGATGTTCATAGGATTGAATTGTCTGGAACTCTTGGAGGGTTGTTTAGAGTTATTCAGTTTACACAAGATGATGCACATATTTATTGCACTGAAAAGCAATTAGAACAAGAGATTTTTGGAGTGATTGATATGATTGATTTATTTTTTAAAAAATTTGATTTAGAATTTAGTCATGTTGAACTTTCGACTCGTCCTGAGAAGAGGATTGGAGGCAATAAAATTTGGGGTCTTGCTGAAAAGACATTGGAGAATGCGTTAAAGAAGAAAAAAATGAAATATAAAATTAATAAAGGTGATGGGGCGTTTTACGGGCCGAAGATTGATTTTCACATTAAGGATTCCTTGGGGAGAACTTGGCAGTGTTCAACAATTCAGTTGGATTTTGCAATGCCTGAAAGATTTGAATTAGAATATACTGATAATAAAGATAATAAAAAAAGACCTGTGATGATTCATCGGGTTATTTACGGAAGTTTGGAAAGATTTATGGGAATTTTAATTGAGCATACAAATGGGCGTTTTCCGACGTGGCTTGCACCGATTCAAGTTAGGGTTCTTAGTTTTACAGATAGAAATCAAAAATATGCTGAAGAAGTTATTAAAAAATTAGAAGAGGAAATTCCTAATTTGAGAATTGATTTTGATTTTACACAGCGAGGAATTCCTGCGAAAGTTAAAGACGCTGAAATTATGAAAGTTCCTTATGTAATTGTTGTTGGAGATAAAGAAGAGAAAGATAAAAGTTTGGCAGTTAGAATTCGCGGGAATAAAAAGATAGAAAATTTTTCTGTTGATGATTTTGTTGAGAAAGTTGGGAAAGAGATTGGGGAGAGGGAATAATCTCCCAAAGCATTTATATATAATTTTAATTTTAATCAGTTATGAATTTGAAAAAGCAGGTTGATAAAATAAAAGAGAATTGGTTGATATTATTGTTAGTTGTTGTTTTAATTATTGTATTGAATGGAAATTTTTTTGGAAATGGTTTAAATTTAGGTTTTGAAAAAAATTTAGCAACAATTGGTATTGTTCAAGAGAGGGGATTTTATGGGGGTTCTGATTTTGCACCTGAAGTTGAAGATAGAATAAAAACAATTAGCACGAGTATTTCTACAGAGATTAAAAGAGGAGAATTTGCTGGAGCCGAGGATGAGTTAAAGATAATAATTGAAAATTACAATGCTTTTTTATTGAATGAAAATGTTAGGAAAAGTGAGGATGGTTTTATGGAAACTAATTATGGTTCTTATACAATAAAAGTTGATGTTTTGAAATATGAAGAAATAATTAATGATTTGAAAGAGATTGGAGAGGTTCAATCTTTTAATGAAAATACTGAAGATGTTACTGGACAATATACTGATTTGAAATTAAATTTAGAATTAGAAAAAGAGAGGTTGATTAGATATAAAGAGATGTATGGTGATGCAAAAGAAATTTCAGATAAAATAGAATTAAACGATAGAATTTTTAATCAAGAAAGAACAATTAAATATCTTGAAGATAGAATTGAAAATTTAGATAAGAAAGTTGATTATGCTACTGTTTATTTTAGTATGAATGAAAAAAGAAGTGGTTATGCAAATTTGGCTTTGATTAAATTATCAGAGTTAGTAAAGGCATTTGTTGGAAGTGTTAATAATTTATTTCAGTTGTTGTTTGTTGTTATTC
>JAUVHP010000079.1 GCA_030593225.1 archaeon | reverse complement strand
CCTGATAGAGGAGTTATAATTCATTTAGCAGACGATGACACAGATGAACAAGGATGTATTAAAGCATATACTCCATTAAAATTTGGAGTTAGTTTAGATGAACCTGCAACTTGTAAAATAGATGTTGAAAGAAAAAATAGTTATGAAGAAATGAGTTATTACTTTGGCTCAAATTCTTTAATGAGATATAATCATTCGCATACAATGATGTTGCCTTCAATAGATGCAACCGGGCCTGTAATAAAAGAAGGAACTAATATGAGTTTATTTGTAAGATGTGAAGATGCAAATGAAAATTCAAATTTAGCAGATTTTGTTTTCAAATTCTGTGTTGAGGTTGGAGATGATTTCACACCTCCTTTAATTGTTGAAACAAGGATTCCTAATAATAAACCAGTTGCTTATAATATAAGCAATATTTCCTTAACTGCTTATATCAATGAACCTGCAGAATGCAACTGGGATTTTACAGATAAAAAATTTGAATTAATGGATTATAATTTTAGTTGTTCAGCAAACCCGATTCCACAAAACGCACAAATGGTTTATGAATGTGAAACAGATTTAACAGGAATAAAAGATAGGAAAGAAAATAAATTTTATTTTAGATGTAATGACTCAAGTGGAAATATAAATAAAGAAAGTCAACCAAAAACAGGATTTATTTTAAAAGGAACACAGCCACTTTATATTGATTGGGCAAAACCAAATGGAATAATTAAAGGTTCAACTTCTCTTGTCCAAGTTATGTTTGAAGTTAAAACTTCTTCTGGGGCTAATAATGGAGATGCATTTTGTTATTATCAACCTTTAGGTGACTCAAATTATGTGCAATTTAAATATGACCCAGTTGAAAGAACTTATCAACACACTCAAGAATTATCTTTTAATAAAGGACCTTATATTTATTCTATAAAATGTATTGATGCTGGAGGAAATGCTGCGTTTGAAGAAATAAATTTTGAAGTTGAGGTGGATAAAAATCCCCCATTAGTTATAAGGGCTTATGAAGAAGATGGATATCTTAAATTAATTACAGATGAGGCAGGAGAGTGTGTCTATAATACTTTAGAAGATATTGGGTGCAGATATGAATTTGACGACGGAATAGAAATGCAAACAGTTTCAGAAAATGAGCATTTTGTTGAATGGAATTCTCAGGAAACATTTTATATAAAATGCAAAGACATGCTTGACATTCCTGAACCATTTGAATCTTGCAGTATAATTGCAAGACCTGCTAAAGGACTAGTTTTATAGATTAAATTTATAAATTTAATATTCTTATTTTATTTATGAGAGGTATAGAAAAAAGAGGCCACACCACCATTGGCATACACCGAAGCATTTTTGCAAAAAATACTTACAAAGGCCAAATGAAATTATCTTTTGGAATGATTTTTTCTATTATTTTAATTATAATTTTTGTCTCGTTTTCATTTATTGCAATTAAAAAATTTCTTGCTCTTGGGGAAATGGCTCAAGTTGTTAAGTTTGCAGATAGTTTGCAAAATGATATTGATAAAGCTTGGAAAGGAACGCAAAGCTCTCAGGAAAAAATATATCTTTTGCCTTCAAAAATAAGTTATGTATGTTTTGCTAATTATTCTAATTATCCTGCAGGAGATAGGGGAAGATTTAGAGTTTATTTTAGTGAATTAAAACAGGCACATCAAGAATATGAAAATTTATTTTTCTATCCAATTGGTTCTTCAGAAGGTTTGAACTCAAAAGAAATTAAACATATTGATTTAGTAAAAACTACAATTAAAGATAATCCGTTTTGTGTAGAAAATATAAAAGATAAAATTAAATTTACTATTGAAAAAAAGTATGGCGAAGCATTGGTAACTATTAAGTAAAATGGGAAAAAAAGGATTTTTGCAGATATCTTTTGCTTGGCTTTTTGCAATTATTGTGGGGGCTGTTATTTTATCTTTGACGATATTTGCTGTTACAAAAATGATTGGAACACAAGAAACAATTATTGGGGCCAAGACAGCAAAAGAAATAGGTGTATTATTAAATCCATTGGAAACTGGTTTTGAAATTGGAAAAACAACTACATTGGGATTTCCTGCTGAAACAAGAATTTATAATAAATGCGACAACGCAAGAGGGATTTTTGGAAGACAAGGCATTCAAATTTCTCAAAAAAGTTTTGATAAATGGACAAAAACAGAAGTAGAAGTTAGCTTTGCTAATAAATATATTTTTTCAGAAAATTATGTTGAAGGAAAAACATTTTACATTTTTTCAAAGCCATTAGAATTTCCTTTTAAAGTAACAGATTTAATTTACATAACTTCTTCTCAAAAAAATTATTGTTTTATTAATGCCCCTACAGAAATTAAAGAAGAACTTGATGCATTAAAACAAGAAAATATATTTACTGAAAATTGTGAAGAATTAGTGAACAAAATAGATGTTTGTTTTAATTCTCTTAATTGTAATATTTCAGTTAATTATGGTTCTCAAATAGTAACTAAAAATAATGAAATTTTGCATTTTAGAACTGATGCTCTTATGTATGCTGCGATTTTTTCAGATAAAGAAATTTATGATTGTCAATTGCAAAGAATTATGCAGCGTGTAGAACAACTATCTCAAATTTATCAGAATAAAGAAAGTTTTATATCACAGGTAGGATGTAATTCTAATTTAAGAGGAGATTTAACTCAATTAAGTAATGCTGCTAATGGGCTAACTAGTTCTGCAAATCTTGGTTCCATATGGAATATTGTAGAGAAAATTAAGGATAAAAATGAATTAAATAGCCAATGTAAACTATGGTAAAAATGAATAAAAAAGCACAATTAAAAATACAGCAAATGGCGTTTATGTTAATGGCAATTACATTGTTTTTTGTTTTAGCAGGGATGTTTATTTTAGTTATTTCGACTTCAAATTTAAGAGAAACTGCTTTGGCACTTGAAGAAAAAAATGCTATGCTTTTGGTTTCAAAACTCGCCAATTCTCCTGAGTTTTCGTGCGGGGAATCTTTTGGCTTTAATAAAATAAATTGTGTTGATGGTGACAAAGTTATGATGTTAAAAGAAAATATAGCAAAGTATGAGAATTTTTGGGGGGTCTCAAATATTGAAATTAGAAAAGCAGGTTTGAACTCTTTAAAATGTAATTTAGGAAATTATCCTAATTGTGAAATTATAAATTTATATAATTCAAATATAACTTCAGAATATTCAAATTTTATTTCATTATGTTGGAAAGATACTTTTGAGGGGAAGATTTATGATAAATGTGAAGTTGCTAAATTAATGGTAAGTTATGATGGATAAAATTAAAAAAAAGGCACAGGAAGAAATGGTGGGGTTTGCATTAATTATAATTATAGTTTCTATTGTATTACTAGTTTTTTTGAGTATTGCATTAAAAAATAATGATAGAGAAACAGTGGAAAGTTATGAAATTGAGAGTTTTATTCAGGCATTTTTGCAACACACAAGCGAATGCAGAAGGGCAGATAATTTAGATTTTTTATCTATTCAAAGATTAATTTTTAGCTGTGATAAAGAAGATTTATGTTTAGATGGGCAAAAAACTTGTGATGCACTTAATGAAACATTGATAGAGATTATGGATGAGAGTTGGAAATATGGCAGTGATAGGCCGATTAAAGGAAGACAATTAGAAATTTTATCTGATGGGAAAGAATTATTATTTATTGACGAAGGGAATAAAACTTTAAATTCTATGGGGTCTGTCCAGGATTTTTTTAGAAGTGGGAGTGAAATAATCATTAATTTTGTGGTTTATTATTAAATTTTGTTTCTTTTCATAATCTCTTCGTTAAATCCATCCTTATG
>JAUVHP010000076.1 GCA_030593225.1 archaeon | reverse complement strand
TCTTCTTCATTAAAACACGGAACAACAATACTCAATGAAAATTCTTTTTTAATTTCAGGGATTTCATATAAACGATTTCTATTCTGAACATAAATCAACAACAATAAAAACAAAAAATAAAATGTAATAAAAGAATAACTCAAATAAATTCCAGACAAAAATTCCATTAATCTTCTCCTAATTCTTCAAGTTTTTTCAAAGAATTATTTTCATCAACACCAAAATAATCATAAAAATCATCACTCAAACTAAGAATATTTGTATGCCCTTCTTTCTTCTTTTTAATTAAACTCAAACCAAAAAATTTCTTCACATGCTCATATGCTTTATTCCCACGAATCTTAATAATCACTGACTGCTTAATCGGTTGCTTAAACGCAATAATTGCCAATGTCTCTTGCTCTGCCTTGCTAAACTCACTAGAACCAGTTGCAAGTTTATTAATTATATATACATATTCCTGACAAACATCCATTTTCCAAAGTTCGTTTTTTTCAACAATCTCAATTGCAGAATCCATTTTATCATATTTTTCTTTAAGTTTATTAATTAATTCTCGAATAACAATCGGATTCAAATCAGTCAAACTAATCAAATCTTGCATAGACAAAAATCTGCCTGACACAAAAAACACTGCTTCAAGAACTTTCAAATCTTCTCTTTGCTTTGATTCCTCTATTTCATCCAAAGTCTTACTAGAAACTTCCATTTGAAATAACCCCTATTTCTCTAATTTCTAATTTCTGACATCTGATTTCTGATTTTACTTCCATTAAAAGAAAAAAGAAACAATGTTTAAAAGGATTTTTAATAAATTAATTTTGAAACACAACTTTATAAAAGTTTCAAAAATAATCCCGAAGGGCGAGCATTTCAATGATTGCGAGTATAAAGATTTTTAAAAAAAATCTGCAATAAATTATTTTTGAAACACAAGTTTATAAAAGCTTCAAAAGTAATCCCGAAGGGCGACACTTCATTGTAAGGAGTATAAAGATTTTTAAAAAAAATCTGCAATAAATTATTTTTGTTAAAATCATTCAATCCTTTTTCTTAAAAATAAAAACTATTACAAAATTTGTAATCAAAATCATAATAAAAAATACAACAAACCAAACAAAATAATATAAAATTCCAGAAATATTTACAAAACTAATACATGAATTAAAAATGCAATTTACATTTTCTTTCACAGGAGTAAATAATAATCCAATTAAAAAAACTAAACCTATTTCTAAAAAACTAATTTTCCACGCATCAGTTCTTTTTAGTTTAATTAAATAAATTGCATAAAGAGCAAAAGGAATAATGTAAATATGTTGTAAAGTTATAAAATTGCCCAAAGTTTTCTGACCAACAAATAAATAATCAGTAATTCCAAAAAAAGAATTCCCTGTGATTAAACGATAAAAAAAATCAATATTCCAAAAAACAAGTGGGATTGTAAGAAGATTTAATTGACTTAAAATAAAAGAAGAATTTCTCATAATCATTCCAACTCCAACAAATAAAAGTCCAAAATAACATATCCATAAAATCCCAAAATAATTTTTATTAATCAAGGTATTAATAATTGCTAAAATCCCTAAACTAAAAAAATAAATTCCCAATACAAAAACAATTAATTTATTTGTTTTTAACTTCATAAATTAATTTTACAAACAAACTATTTAAGAATTTTGCAAAATTGATCCTGTAGGGCGAGCATCACAAAAAAAGCGAGTATAAAGATTTTTGAAAAATCTGTAATAGATTAAAAAAAGAAACAATCTTTAAAAGTATTTTTAATAATTTATTTTTTCCCATTCTTCCCCTTTTCTTTTCTCATCAGCTTCCCTATGCTGATTTTTCTCTCTTCATTTCTCATTTTTCTATTTCATTTTTTTCTACTTCCCAAAATTAAATTTTAAAACGAAGTAACGCACCCATTCCAGAGAGATTAAAAAATTGCTTACCTTCAGAAGTTTCAGTAGAAATAATTTCAATTGTAGAACCAATATTTTCTGCCAAGCTCTTCAACTCATCAGATTTATCTTTATCAAAATCTTTTGTCAATAATAAAATATCAACAGCACCATATTGCAACGCCTTTCTAACTTCATCTTCTTTATACGCAACCATATCTCTTTTCTCTCCAAGAGTTTCAAAAAATTTCTCCAACAATTTCTCCTCGTGAATAATTTCCTGATTTACCAAAATATCCTGCGACTTTTTCACAAGTTCCTTTAAACCACTTTCATCAGTGTCACCCAAATCAATTTTTCCAATAATTTTTTCTTGTAATTGAGCAGTCAAATACTCTCCATCAATAAATTCATCTTTAGTAGGAATAGGCCCTCCAATTAAAATTCCCTTAAGTTTAGGATTTTGAAAAAAAGCATCTTTAATTTCTTCTGCAATTCTTTTATAAAAATCTTTTGTCAATCCCTCAGTAATTCTATGAAATCTCTGACTCGATTGACCACCCGCCCTAACTTTTGAAGGAATACCAGAAGTCATTTTCTGAATCAACTCAATTCTCTTACCCTCTAAAACACCAATCGTTGCCTCTTTTCTATCCATAACAACAAGACCAAAAATCTCAGTTACAGACAACTGGTCATGAAGTGGCTCTAAAACAAACTCCTTGTCACAACGATAAAGCCGAATCTTCAAAGCCAAAGGTGGCTCAATTGCCCACAACTGCAAATCATCTTGCCCTTCAACTTGTGAAACATTTCCAGCAAAAACAGCTAAACCATTTTCTGGTGTTTTTTTCAATCCTTTCAAATGCCGAACAATTTTATCAAGTGCCTCAGAAACATTTTTTCTAGTTGAAGTTGATTTAATATTCTTCGCAGTGGATTTCTCTGCCTCCAACTGTTTCTGCACAGAATTCACATCATAACCTTCAGAAATATAAACACTAATTAATTCAGTAGCACGCCCTCTATATCCACCTAATTCTTTCAAAACTTCTTCCAATTCAACATTAGTCATTGCCATAATAAAATAAGAAAGAGGTGATTTATAAGATTAAGGTATTAATCTAAAAAAGAAATTTTCACATTCATCATCACTTATTTTCTTTAACTTATAATTTTTCAACAAATTTTTTAATTTATCTTCGCAATTCTTCAAAACATTAATCGCAGGACCCATTGCAGAAATAATAAAAACATAAGGATTATTAGAATGTATTTTAATTTTAATTTTTTCCTCAATTAAATTAAAATCATCTGTAGTTTGAACAAATAAAACATATTTTTCAATATTATTCAAAACTTCATTTACTTCATATTCAAGATTTTCTTTTGAAGAAAAAGCAATTAATTCACTCAATAAACCATTTTCAATAAATTGCACTAAGTGTAATCCTTCTGTTTTAAATTTCCCTAAAACTCTTCCTCTAAAAAGATCTCGCTTATCTAAATCATTAATTTTTCTTAAAGTTATTCCAAATCCGATTAATCTTCTTAAATCTTTATCAGCCACATACCTTTTATATAATTTCATTTCATCAGAAGAATAATCTTTTCTAGCAGAAGAAATAATAGTTGTATCTTCTAAAAAAGAATTTCGTTTATTAATAAAATTAATTGCCAATTCTTTAATTTTTTTCAAAACCCCAATCTAATCCTGCTTTAGTTTGTCCCTCTGCATATTGTTTAACAAAATTATCTTGCTCCAAAGACATCCCCATACTCCTCTAGATAAGCAGAAAGAGAAAATTCATTATTGTCTAAAATAATTGTGCTCCCAGGGAGAATCATCATATTATTAATTCTAACAGGAATATCCAAATATTTATCCATTATATATTCTCCAGATTTTTCTAAAACATATTCTCCATCAGAACCATATCCTAATTCTTTAAGAAGTACTAATTTTGCTGATAAAGGAATTTCCTTTAAAGATATTGTTTCCATTTTACCACTAATTAAAATAAGAAATAAAAATACTATTTAAACTTTGCTTTAAAAATTCAAATTCAAACAATTTTATGACAAGTAATCAAATCCTTTTCAAAATCCTTCAACTCTTTAGGAATTTCAATTTCTAAAATTTCATCTCTTAAACTAATTCCTTTCTCCTTTTTCTGTTTCCAAACATCAGAATTAAAATTCATAATTTTTTCAACTAATTCTAAATTACTTTTTCCTTTTTTTGTCTCTGGAAATTCAATTTTCAATAAATCAATTTTCATTTCTTTTGCAATCGTAGAAGTAATTTGTGGAATCACAGGATAAAATAAAACCAACAATCTCTCAAGTAAAAAATACAAAGTATATTTTGC
>JAUVHP010000002.1 GCA_030593225.1 archaeon | reverse complement strand
TCGTTTGAAAAATATTCGCTGAATTTTTTTAGTGTTTCTATATCTTGTTCAAGAGATTTCTTGTAAATTTTTGATGCGAATTTTCCAGTGGATTTTCCGTTTGGTGCACTTGATGAAAATTTTCCAACATTAGTTTTAATTGAAACAGAAATTGTTTTTTCTTTACGAGAATCTAAAATAGATTTAGCAGACACACCTTTTATAATCATAAATTAATTTTGAAACACAACTATATAAAAGTTTCAAAAGTAATCCCGAAGGGCGACACTTCTTTATCAGGAGTATAAAGATTTTTAAAAAAAATCTGCAATAAATTAATTTTGAAACACAACTATATAAAAGTTTCAAAAGTAATCCCGAAGGGCGACACTTTTATGTAAGGAGTATTAAGATTTATTTTCTAAATCTGCAATAAATTAGGGAAAGTTCGAGGTTTTATTAAGATTTGGATTTAGAATTATTCAACTTCGTTTCCACTTGATTCTTCTGATTCGCTTTCTTCTTGTGGATTTGCAAGTTGCATTATTTCTCCGCTTTTTGCTATTTCCTCTTCTTCTTTTGCTTCAATTTCTTCAATTTTAGAATCACTAATTTTTTGTTCTACTACTCTTTTTAATTTTTCTTGCTTTTTTTGTGGAAAAGGTTTTTTGATTGAAATAGGTAAAATATTTGAGTTAAGTTCTGTTTCTGCGATTTTTAATGCATCGAATTTGATTTTTTCTAAATCATCTTGACTAATTTTTATTAACAAGGGGGCATTCATTGCAATTTGCAAAGCCCTTGCTCCAAGAATTCTTGCTCTTTCATATCTTGTAAAATCTTGTGAATTCATTTTGATTGTTTTTCTATTGCCTCTGCAATAGTTTTTCTTACACTTTCTACATTATCTAAAATAATATTTAAATCTTCCATACTCAAAGTTTTTGAATTTCCTTTTTGCATTGATGAAATCATTCCTGCTGTGCTTCCTACAGTTAATCTAACTTCTGAAACATCTTCTTCTTCTCGTGTTGGGTCAATTAAAAAATTATTTCCTATTCTATGGAAAGTCATTGAAATTGGCAAATCTTTAGCAACTGGTAAGTTTTCTTCTGTCCATTCCCCGTAAAGAACTTTTTCTTCTTTTTCGTCATACTTTGGCATTTTTGCGTTTTTTAAGGCAGCTAATGCTCCAATTGATGCAGCGTCTTGCAAGTTTCCGTCGTCGTTAATTGTGTAAATATCTATAAAAACAGTCCAAACTTTTTCTCCTTCTTTAATGCATAATTTATCAAATTGAATAAATTTACTTTCTCTTATTGCTCTGTCAACTAATCGTGCAAGTTCAATTGCAGGAAATCTTGGAGGTCCGTATTCAAATCTTGGGGAACTTAGTGGAAGCAACTCTGAAGTTACCATCATTGTTCCTTTATCTGGAGAATCTGCATAAGGAGTTGAAACTCCCATTTTTATTCCTACTATTACTTCTGTTTTTCCTAATTTAACTCTAACAGAACCTTCTGCGTTTTTTGAGACCTTTGACTCAATTACAATATCTCTAAATTGAAAAGGTGTTCTTGAATCAAATCTTTTTCCTTCTGCTAAATATTTTTTTATTCTTTCTTTTGTAATATTTGGTGTTGTCATTTTTTCCATTTTATTCTTTTCCCCCATTAATTGCATCTTTTAATGCTTGTTTTTGAACTTCATAGACTTTTTTAGAACCTTCTCTTGCTAATTGCATTACTGTTTTGAAATCCTCTGTGTTTATTTTTCCATCTAATTGCAAGTGAGTAATTTTTCCTTTGCTTGTGAATGTGAATGGTATGTCTGTTGCTCCTTCGCCTTCGTCAAAAACTGAATCTTCGTATTTATTTACATCTACAATTAATTGTTTGTCTATTTTTCCTACTGCAATACTTGAAACAATGTCTTTCATTTGGATTCCTGCGTGTGCTAATGCCATTGCTGCTGCATTAATTCCTGCACAACGAGTTGATGCACTTGCTTGAATAATGTGAATATGCACGTCGATAACTTGATTAGGATAATCATCAATCATTAAAACTGGTTCTAATGCCCACTCTGTGATTTTGCTAATTTCTGTGCTTCTTCGACTTGGTCCTGGACGGATTCTGTCTTCTACTGAAAAGCTCATCATATTATAATTACATCTTAGAGTTCCTTTTTCTGGATTTTGAGAATGTTGGGGGTGCATTTTTTTTGGTCCGAAAACAGAAGCAATTGCAATTGTGTCGCCAAATTGGAACATTGCTGAACCATCTGCGTTTGGAACAATTCCAACTTTTGCTTTCATTGGTCTGAGTTCATCAAACTTTCTTCCGTCGTCTCTAATAAATTCTTTTGCCATTTTATTGTGTTGCCTCCATCTTCTGTGCTAGCCCATCAAAATATCTAAATGCACTAGATACAATCCCTACTTCATCTTTTGTTAAATGATCTAGATAACTAAAACTATGATTTTTTATTTTGTCCACTATGCCAATATATTCAGAATTTATCTCTGTTAATTTACCCTTTCTTACTACTATCATTTTATTTTTTCTCCCCCTTAAACCATTTTTGAACCTCGTCTGTTAAACCACTTACAAATGATTTTGATTCTATAAATTGTATTGCTTTTTTTGCAAATAATTCATTTTCTACTTTGTCGCCTTTTATCCAAATTATTCCGTTTTGTCCCACAGTAATATTACATCCTGTTTCGTCTTTTACCATTTTTATCATGCTTCCTTCTTTGCCAATTATTCTTGGAACTTTGTTTGGATTTATTTTTGTGATTATTCCCTCGTCAATTCTTCCTAATCCTCTATCTTTTATGCTTAAATCTATTCCTCGTTTATTTATTGCCCAGATTTTTGCTGTCATCATATCTCCAATTTCCATTACTTCTTCAAGTTGGTCTTTATTTACAAATCGCGGGACTTCCATTAAAGATAAGAATGCGTTGTCTGCTGCTCCGATGTCAATTACCCAACCATTGAAAGTGAGCATTACAACTTTTCCAATTACAGAGTTTCCTCTTCGTGGATGATAGACCCCTGATAAAGGAATTATTCTCATTAGCTTGTTTGATTCTTCTGCTAGTCCGTATTTTAGAGCGATTATTGAATCTCCTTGTTTTTCTGTGTTTTCTCCAGGTAAAAAGTCGTCGCCTTTAGCGATTTCTTCTCCAGGTATTACTATTTTTCTTTCTGTCATTTTATTTGTTTTTTATTTCTTCTGTTAATGCACTTCCGTGCGTTACGTTGTTTAATTTTTCGTAAAAGTCGATTATGATTCCCGAGGGAACCGCGACGATTACTTCAAGGTCTCCGTTTGGGAGCCAGTTTTCGTTTTCTTTATATTGTGAAATTACTCCATATGCTTTTCCTGTGTGAATCGCAGGTATTGTTACTTTGACTTTTTTTGTGTCAAGTTTTATTGGAATAACCGCACTTATTTTGTCAAGAATATCTTTAATTTGGTTTTCTATTGGAATATTCTTTATGTTTATATGAGATTGTTCTAAAGCGTTTTTAATTCTTTCGGCTGTGTGTGGATTGCCTGTTTTTGGGTCAATTGCATTTGTTGCAAAAAAATCTACAATTTGTTTGAACTTTTTTTCCTGCTCAGCATTTCTATGTTCTTGTGTTGTTTGAACTTCTCCGTTTTTCACAATTTTTTTTGCAATTTCATTTACATCAGTTGTATCAAACGCCAACTCTAAATCTTGATTTGATGCTCGTTCTCCTTGTTTTGAATCTGTGAAAATCATATCTCCTTCAACTTCGATAAAATCTGTTTCTCCTTTTCTTAATTTTAAAGCGTCGTCTAAATCAACTTTTATTTCAAAATGTTTCCCTGCTCTTTTTAATCGTGCTAATGTTGTTGTCATTATAATTCCTTAATCTTCTCGCCTTCTAATCTTTTTAATTTTTCGTCTTCTTTAGTAATATAAGCTAATTCAAATTTGTCTATGTGGAAATCGTTTCCTTTGATTTCTTTGAAAATTTCTAATGTTAGTTTTAATCCTTCTTTTATTGTTAATGTTTGCTTGTAATTTTCTCTTAATTTTTGTTTTATTTGCTCGTCGTTTTCTCCGATTGCATTTGCGTGGAAAGATAAATAATTTCCTGTTACGTCGCTTATGAAAAGTTCTGGTTTTTTGTTTGTTATTCCTGCTATCATTAAAGAAACTCCAAAAGGTCTTGCCCCACCGTATTGACTGAATTGCTGTTTTATGTCGGCGATATCTTTTGTGATTGATTCTGTTGGTGCTGGGGAATCGTAAGTTATTCTGTGTTGCTGTGCTAAAATTTGGGCTTTTTCTATTAATATTCTTGAGTCAGATACAATTCCTGCCACGCTTGCAATTATGTGCAAATCAACTTCGTGTATTTTTATTGTAGATTTTTGAACAATTAATTTGTCTTTTATTCTTTTGTCTGCGATTATGAAAACTCCGTCAGAGCAAACCATTCCAATACTTGATGGACCGAGTCGAACTGTTTTTTCTGCGTACTCTACCTGAAGTAAATGTCCTTCTGGCGTGAACATTGTCGCAGTTCTGTCATAGCCCATTTGTTGATGCTGTATATCTATTGGCATATCCATTTTATTTTTAGAATTTATATAATTTAATTCTTTAATTTTCTCTTGAAAAAGTTAGATAAAAAGTGTTTAAAAGTTTTTCGGGAGAGATTTTGGATGCAAAGAAATTAAAATGTCAAATTCTTAGTTTATTTATGATAACAATTCAAGAGGTGTTGATTGTTTTTCTTGTAGGGAGTTTTTTTGGTTGGGCATTTGAAACTATAAGAACTTGGATTGTTAATAAAAAATTTACAAATAAGGGATTTTTAAGAGGGATTTATCTGCCAGTTTATGGATTTGGAGCAATAATTGTTTTATTAATTTCTTATCTAGAAATAAATTTATTTTACAGAATTTTATTATTTTTAGTTTCTATAACTTTACTTGAATTTATAGGAGGAATAATTTTTCTAAAAAAAGGAATAAAACTTTGGGATTATGATTGGAGATATAATTACAAAGGAATTATTTCTGTTTATAGTTCGTTTTTATGGATTATTTTAGCATTAATATTTTATTTTTTTATTTTCCCTGATTTTAAAATAATCTCTAATTTTTTGTTTGAATACAAAATAATAAAAGTGTTTATCTTATTAATTTATTTAACAATTTGTATTGATTTTGTTACAAGAATTAGAAAATTAAAACATTTATTTCCCCAAACTTTTCAAAGTTCCTGAAACTTTTTTGACTTGTATTTTTTCTGAAAAAACACAAAGTGATGCACGAACAGAATCTAGCATTTCTCTGTTTATACAAATTATTGCAGAGTTATTATTTTTTTCAATAAAACTTAGTCCTGTTTTTGACATTCCTAAAATTCCAATAAATTCCAAAATTGCTTTTTCAATATTTTGTTTGAGATTTTTTCCTTCAATTAGAAGATATCTTTTATTTTCGCGTGCACTTGGCTTCAATGGTTTCATTTTTGTTTTTGTTTCTTTGTTTTTTTATTATTAAAAGAAATATAGCAAAGATTATAAGTATTATGATTAGATAAGTTTTGAGAGATTCAATTTTAAAAATTTTTGGTTTATCTGTTTCTTTTTCTTCAATAGTTTTTCCAGTGATAGTTTTATTTTCAGGTATTTCAATTGGCTCTTGAAAAATTTGTTCGTAAATAGTTTGAATTGTAAGATTTGCTTTTTGATTTTTTATTGAATTAAGTTTTATGTAAAAATTATAATATTCTGAGGAAGTTAGGTTTAATTTTTTTTCTTCTCCAATATATAAAACAAAATTTATTGGGTTACTTTGAATAGTGATATCAACATAATCTATTCCTATATAATTTGTTGTGATTGTATGTTGATTAGTTATTTCATTGGAGATTGTAAATTTAATTTTGTCATTTTTTCTTAATTCTTTTGTATAACCTATTGAAGTTTGTTGTGGTAATGCAACATAAGTTTTAATTGATGAACTTCCTCCACCACCTCCTGAAGAAGAAATAATTATTGTAGGGGCAGTGATTGTAAAACTTTGAGTTGAAGAATTTTCAATATTTCCTGCAAAATCTGTGCAGTTTATTTGCCAATTATAAATTTTAGGGGAAAGAGTTTTTGTAAAATTATTAGTTAGTGAAGAATTTATTGAATAGTTTGTTAAACTAATTTCATTATCTATAATCAAACTGCAATTACTAATCCCATAATTATCTGTTACATTATAATAAAATGTTTTTGATGCAGAATTTGAAGTTGCATCTTCGGGAAAAGGTTCAATGAGTGTTAAGTTTGGTTTTATGGTTTCGTAAATTAAAGTATAATTATTTGTGAATATGTCAAAAGAAGATTCATTATTATAAGTTATGCAATTCCAGTAATAAGAAGTTTCGTTTGTTAAATTATAATTAAAAATTGTTGAATTGATTGTTCCTGAAATGTTTTTTGTTAAGTTGTAAATTAATTCTGTTGAATTCCATAAATAAAAAGTTATATTTGTTAATTCTTTTGAAGATATTGTTTGTGAGGAGCAATTAAATATTTGCTCTTGCTGATTTGTGAATGTGTTGTTTGTGGGAGAGTTAAGAATTGTGTCTATTTCTTTTAAAGTTAAAGTGTAATTTGAAGAAGCAAATGAAAAATTATTATTGTGGTCGTAAGCTAAACAATTCCATTGATAATTTTCATTGGGAATGTTTGTTAAATTAAATTCTGCCACTGCGTTTGTTCCTGCAATTTCTCTAAAAGTTGTATTATAAAGTGCTGTTGAATTCCAAACATAAAGTGTGATATTTGATAATAAAACATCGTTTGCTGAACACTTAAAAGTTATATTTTGTGTAAAATTAAAATGATTGTCTTCGGGTGAAATTAAATTTACTGTTGGAGCAGAAGAATCAATTGAAAGTAAAGCTGAATAAATATCTATTCTTGAAAAATTTAGTCCGCTTCCCAAACTATCGTCTATTAACTTGCCTGTGTTGTTGAGAATTGTTTCTATTTCTTGAGGAGTTTTAGTAATTTCTTGTAAATCAAGAAACTGATTTATAATTGCAATTGCTCCAGCCACCATTGGTGTTGCCATTGAAGTTCCTGATTGGGAAAGATACCCTCCCCCAAGATATGTGGAATTGATATTTGAGCCAGTAGCAAATAATTTTACAAGATTATTTCTATTTGAAAAATCAGAAACTCCTTCTACTACTTTTGTTGAAGAAGCTACAGGAATTGCATTTTGAATACAAGAAGGTGGAGAAATTGCTGAATAATTCCCATCGTTTCCAGTAGCAACAACAACAGAAATATTTTTTTCATTTGCATTATTAATGGAGGTTGTAATTTGAGGATAATCTGCATCACAATAAGAAGTATAATTCTCTGCAAAACCTAAACTCATTGTAATTACAGAAATGTTATAAATTGAAGAATTATCTACGCACCACTGAATAGCATTTGCTAAAACTAGTGTGTTCCCCCCAACACCATTATCATCAAAAACTTTTACTGCAACTATTTTTGTATCAAGGGCTATTCCAGAAATTATTCCATTTGCTCCAACAATTCCTGAAACATGTGTTCCATGCCCATTATAATCCATTGGATTGTTATCTTGTGTCCCTGTATTAAAATCCCACCCACCAATAACTTTTGCACATTCGCCATTTAAAAAAGTAGTTTCACTACATCCTCCTAAATCTGGATGAGAATAATTAATTCCAGTATCAATAACACAAACTGCCTGACTAATTCCTGTAAGATTTATAGATGAAATTTGGATTGACCTTGTTTCGGTTACATTCATTATATTCACAGCATCTTGCAAAAATAACTTAATTTCTTTTGATTCAACTATCTCAATTATATCTTTATCAAATTTTAATTTTTCTAAATCCTTTTTAGATAACTCAACAGTAAATGAATTTCTAAAACTATTTTTTATTTTATCTTTACTTATTTTATCTTTGATTAAATCTTCATAATTTTTTTGTTGAGGAATATTCCCAAAATTAAATATTTTATTTTTTTTAGAAGAATCATTTATTCGGACTATGACTTTTACTTTCTCTTCTCCAGAATTAAATCTTTTTAAAACATCAGAACTAATCTTAACTTCTTTAGAATTATTATATGAGCTAATAAGTGAAAATGCAAAAATGCTAATCAAAATAATAACTGCATATTTCTTCATTTTTCCGTGCAGATTCCTTTTTCACAAACACAAGAATTAATGTGGCAAGCAAAAAAAGCAGGACACAACATTTGTTCAACGCATTCTTTTTTTAATTTTTCTTTATAAAATTCAACCTCTGATGATGAAACACATTTTTCTTCACCACCCATATTACAACTACAACAAGTCGTTTGAACTTTCACACAATCAGAATCAATTTGACATTCTTGAATTTTTGGAGATTGAGGAATAAAAAAATAAATACTTGTTAAAATAATTATTAAGATAATTATTATTGTCAACTCTTTTTTCATAAATAAAATTGGGAAAAGAGGTTATTAAAATTTATGTGGGATTGTGGGAAATCAAAAAATTTCTAAAACATTTTTAAACTTGCTTTGATTTTTGAATAAATGGAAGTAAAATTAAAATTTTTCATACATTCAAATAAGGAGGGTTTTATTTAAATGGTGTCGATGAATAAATCATCTTATCATTCGTCAACAAGAAGTTGCCAAATGGAAGTATGCACAGTTGGGGGGTATGAAGAGGTCGGGAAAAATATGACTGCTGTAAAAGTGGGTGAAGATGTTGTTATTTTTGACGCTGGTTTTCATTTGCCTTCTGTTATTGAATTACAAGAGAACGAAGTTTTTCAGCAATACACTGAAAGAAAACTTAGAAATGCAGGGGCTATTCCAGATGATTTGATTTTAGATAAATTGGGTTGGAGAAATAAAGTTAAAGCAATTGTTATTGGACACGCACACTTAGACCACATCGGGGCAATCCCATATATTTCTCAAAGATATCCAAAAGCAACTATTATGGCTTCGCCTTTTACTATGGCTGTGATTGATTCAATTTTAGAAGACGACAAAATGAGGGTTCATAATACAAAAAAAGTTGTGCAAGCGAATTCAATTCATAAAATTAGTGAGAATATGAAGGTTGAATTTATCCATACAACACATTCAACAATTCAATGTTATTTTATTGCTCTTCACACTAAAGAGGGGATTTTTTTCTATGGGTTAGATTTTAAGTTTGATAATTATCCGACAATGGGTAATCCTCCTAATTATAAACGTATGAAAGAATTAAGTAAAAAAGGTGTTAAAGTTTTGGTTGCAGATGCACTTTATTCTGGGACTGAGAAAAAACCAGGGGGAGAAGCAATTGCAAAACATTTATTGCAAGAAGCATTTTCTCGTGCTGAAGGAAAGAATAGTGCCTTATTTATCACTACGTTTTCTTCACATATTGAAAGATTAAAAAACATTGTTGAATTTGCTCAAAAAACAAATAGACAAATTATTTTTTTAGGAAGAAGTTTGAATAAATATGTAAATAGTGCAATTAGTGTTGGACAGTGTCCATTCGCCAATAAAATTAAATTGATTAAATACCGAAGACAAATAAATTCTTTTTTAGCTAAAATTGAAAGAGATAGAGGAAGATATTTAGTTGTATGTACAGGGCATCAGGCAGAAAAAGGTTCTATACTTGACAGAATTGTTAAGGGAGAAACACCGTTTAAATTTAAACCAGGAGATAATCTGATTTTTTCTTCAAGTGTTATACCTGTGCAACCAAATCAAATGCTTCGTGAAAGATTAGATAAAAAATTAAGAAATATGGGAGTTAAACTTCAAACAAATGTTCATGTTCATGGGCATGGAAGTCGTGAAGATTTAAGGGATTTGATTGAATTATTAAAACCAAAACATGTTATTCCTGCACACGGGTCATTGGAACAAGAAACTCCTTTTATTGAATTGGCTTCAGAGTTTGGATATAAATTTGGCGAGACATCACATTTAAGTTCTAATGGAAAACTTTTGAAGTTTTAAGATATTTTTTAAATTCTAAATACTTTAGTTTTGTATGGTAAATGAAGCAATCCTTGGAGGTTTACGAATAGCTATGACTCATAATTTTTCTTTGAAAGATGCTATGCAGAGTTTTTATAATTCTGGTTATGATAAAAAAGAAGTTGAAGAAGCGGCACAGATTATTTTTAGAGAACAGCAAAACAAACCTGTAGAAGTTAAACAAGTTGTTGGGAAAAAAATAATTCAACAGAAAAAATTTCAGGCAAAACCTCTGAAACCAAAAGAGATAATTCAACCTAAAAAACCTTCTTCAAAAAAAATAGGATTGATTATTTTATTGGTTGGCATATTAGTAATTTTAGTAGGGGGTTTAATATTCTTTATTATGTTTAGGGAAAAAATATTCTAAAATGTTTAACATTTACGAACCAGCAGAGGATTCTTACTTACTAGTCAATGTCTTAAAAAGAAAAATACCTTTTTTATTAAAAGATAATCCTAATTTAAAAATTTTAGAAATTGGTTGTGGAAGTGGAATTCAAATTAAGAATCTTTTAAATTTGGGGGTGAAAAAAGAAAATATTTTTTGTTGTGATATAAATCCTAAAGCTGTTGAAAAATGTAAAGAACTAGAAATTAATTGTGTGTTATCAAATTTATTTGAAAATGTTGAAGGAAAATATAATGTAATTATTTTTAATCCCCCTTATTTGCCAGAAAATAAAGATGAACCCAAAAGTTCAAAATTAGCAACTACTGGTGGAAAAAAAGGAAGTGAATTGATTAATAAATTTTTGAAAAGTGCAAAAAAATATTTAGAGAAAAATGGAGAAGTTTTTTTGCTAACAAGTTCTTTAACACAAGGAATTGATTTTACAAATTATGAAATAAATTTAGTTGCAAAGAAAAAAATATTTTTTGAGGAGTTGTTTGTTTGGGGGCTTATCGTTTAATATCTTTCCAACTTGTTTTATTTTCTTGGAATTTTTTTAATATTGCAAATTTGTCTTCAAAAACTTCTTCTTGTTTTTGGTAAAATATTCCAACAGGAATTCTTGTTACAATATTGTAATTGAATTCATCTGCTTTTCTCCACGCCTGTTCAAAACTTGTTTTATCGTGGCTACTTTCTAAATTGTAAATTTTTTCTTTATAGCCCTTATCTTTATGGAAAATAATGCAAGGTTGAATTATTTCTATAAAAGCAAAACCCTTGTGTTTTGATGCTTCTTTTAAAACTAATTCTACTTGATTAATGTCTGCGAAAACTCTTGCAACAAATGTTGCTCCAGATGCCAGCATTAATTTTAATGGATTAATTGGATTTACTTTAACTCCATAAGGTGTTGTTTTATCTTTAAAATCTAATTCAGTTGTTGGAGTTGGTTCTCCTAATGTTAATGCAAAAACTTGATTATTATTAACAACATAAGTAAAATTTGAATTGTATCTTGCAGCATGAATTATGTGTTCCATTCCTTCTGCATAAGCATCGCCGTCTCCTGAAAAACCAATTACATTTAAATTAGGATTTCCGACCTTTAAACCTAAGCACGTCGGCAAAACTCTTCCATGCAAAGAATTAATTCCATTTATATTTAAATAATCAAATATTTTGGCATGGCAACCTATTCCTGAAACAATTGCAAAATCATCTTTTGATTTTCCTAAATCTATTTCTCCTTCAATAAATTTTTTTACTCCTGCAAGTATCTGGAAATTAAAACATCCTGGACACCATGTGTTTTTTGTTGTGGTTGCTATGTTTGTCATTTTACTAATAAAACCTCTTTATGTATAAATAAACTTCTTACAAACCAATACATTGCATAAAGTTCAAATGCAAATGGAAGATATCCTAAAAAACCTAATATTGGCATTTCAAAAATTTTGAGAAAACCTACAAAAGGAATATGATAAATCCATTTTGATATTGCCCAAAAATTCCAGAATTCCCAAAAGAAACCCATTATTATTCCTGCTAAAAGAAGTGAAAGAGGAACAACAAGTTTTCTATCTTTTAGATGTCCAATAATACTTGGCTGTTTATTTAAATAATTTATTGGGTCAAGAATTAAGAAAAAACTTAACCAAATTAAAGGGAAAGTATAAATTGGGAAAAACATAGGAAGAAAAAAACAAATTATTCCAGCCATAATTAATGAATAAAGAAATGTTTTTGAAATTTTATGGGATTTTTTTAATTTAATTTTATCAAATAAATGTATTGCTCTAATAAGTTCTGTTGTTTCAAAAAACGCAGGGAGAACTGTTGAAAATGCTATGAGTTTGAAAAAAACTAATAATCTCTCGTTATCAAAACTTGCTAAGCCAATATACTCCCAATTTTGTACAAAGAAATTAAGAAACTCAAAAACATACCAAAACAGCGAAGACAACACAAACAAACCAATAAATTGCAAGATATGATTATTAATAAAAGATTTTCCTTTTAATTTGTAAACAATTGCATCAATAACTAAAATATACCCTAACCAAATAATTGGAAAATACCAATTTGCAAAAGGTTGAATTTTAAAAAAGAAATTAAGTTCAACTAAAAAAATTAAAATTATTCCTACTATCCCATATGTTTTGAATTTAAAGTTTTTAGTCATCCCAACCTCCCCTCAATCTCCTTCTTTAATTCATCGCATAAAAATGGTCGTCCATCATATCGCAGAATTTTATTTTTGTCTTTAATAAAAATTCCTGTTTTTTCTGCGATTAGGTCTGCCATTGGGGCTGTTACATTATTTTCTACTAAAATAATATTTTTATTTTCTAAATGTTTTTTCAAATCTTTTGGAAATGGTTCAATATATAATATTTGGATAAATTTACAATCTAATTCTTTAATAGCGTCTATAATTGCTCCTTTTGGAGAACCCCAAGAAACAATAATATTTTCTGAGTTTGATTTTCCATAAGTTTTGTATTGTTCAAAACTCGTGGCTTCTTGCTCTATATTTTTTTGTTTTGATTGTCTCTCATTTATTTTTTCAATAATTATTTTTGGATTTTCAGTAGCACTTCCTTCATCATCAACTTCGTAACTATTGTATCTTTTGAGTTTTGTTGATTTTTTTGAAGAAGTGATTTCTGGCTCTCCTGCTATTGTGTAAAAACTTTCTCCTAAATGTTTATCTCCTAAAATTATTGATGGAATTTTAAATTCTTGTGAAAAATAAAATGCTTGGGAAGTTAATTCTTCTGCTTCTTTTGGGTCACCTGGTGCAACCACGATTCTGTTGAATTCTCCGTGTCCTGAGTGTCGTGCTAAATGTAAGTCGCCTTGCCCTGTATAAGTTGCTACTCCTGTTCCAGGTCCAGGTCGCTGAATCAATGCAATAACCATCGGCACCTCTGCAATCCCTGTTAAACTTAAGGACTCACTCATTAAATCAAACCCGCCACCTGAAGTTCCCACCATTGCTTTTGCTCCAGTCATTGCTGAACCAATTGCTGCATTTATTACTGCAATTTCGTTTTCAAGTTGTAATGTTAAAAATAAATTCTTTTCTTGTTTTTGTGCAAGTTCTACTAAAATCGTTGTCGCTGGAGTCATAGGATATGCATAATAAATATCTAATCCAGATTTAACTGCTCCCTCTGCAATTCCTTGATTTCCGTTGATAAAGTTAAATTTTTTAAAATTTACTTTAGGGATTTGAATTGTGATTGCTGCACTTTCATAACCTTTTTTTGCCTCAGAAAAATTCTCTTCAAATTTATCTTTTTCTTTTAATTCATTTTCTAATAATTTAAAATCTAAGTTTAATATTTTAAAAAGCATTCCTGCAAAATACACATTTGAATGATTGCCTTCTAAAAGAATTCCGTCTGATGCAAGATTTTCTCTATGTATTTTTTCTGTATTCTCGTCAAGTGCTACAAGAATATCTATTTTTTTATCATTGCTGTAAACTGGCTCATCTGAAAAAGTTAAGACATTAAAATTATGCCCTCCCCTTATTAAAGATTGATAATCTCGTGCATAAAATACATAATAACCTTGTTTAGTCAAGGCCTCTCCTAAAAGATGCGTCAAAAAATTAGGTCCTTGACCTGCTTCACCCCCGAATAAAATATTTCCTTTCACTTTAATTTTTAAAAATAATCAAATATTTAAAGTTGTTGATTAAATAATATAGATGAAAAAGATTTTGAAACATTATTTTGGTTATGATGAATTTAGACCATTGCAAGCTGAAATTATAGAAAATGTTTTGTCTAAAAAAGACACCTTTGTTTTAATGCCAACTGGAGGAGGTAAATCTCTTTGTTATCAAATCCCTGCATTGAAACTTGATGGATTGACATTAGTTATTTCTCCATTAATTGCTCTTATGAAAGACCAAGTCGACAATTTAAAATCAAATGGAATTCCTGCAGAATTTATTAATTCTTCAATTTCTTATCCAGAGATTATTGACATTCAATTTAGAATTTTACAAGGTGAGATAAAAATTTTATACATTGCCCCAGAAAGATTAGTTCAAGAAAATTTTAGAAAATTTTTAAATGAAGTTAATTTGAGTTTAATTGCTGTTGATGAAGCCCACTGTATTTCTGAATGGGGGCATAATTTTCGTCCTAATTATCGGAATTTGGAAACAATAAAAAAATATTTTCCAAATATTCCAATCATTGCTTTAACTGCCACTGCGACAAATAAAGTTAAAGAAGATATAATTAATCAGTTGAATTTAGAATGTCCTAAAATTTTTGTTTCAAGTTTTAATCGGGAAAATCTTAATTTAATTGTTATGAAAAAGAAAAATTCATTTGATAAAATTCTTGAATTAATTAATAAATATAAAAACAAATCAGTGATAATTTATTGTTTTTCAAGAAAAGAAACTGAAATTATGGCGAACAAATTAAAAGAGAATGGGCATAAAGCACTTTTTTATCACGCTGGATTAAATGATAAATCAAGAAAATTGAATCAAGAATTATTTTTAAAAGATGAGGTAAATATTATTGTTGCGACAATTGCTTTTGGCATGGGCATTGATAAATCAAATGTAAGAATGGTAATTCATTGCACTTTTCCTAAAACTTTAGAAGGGTATTATCAAGAAATTGGTCGGGCTGGCAGAGACGGATTAAAAAGTGATTGTATTATGTTTTACTCTATTGGAGATAAAAGGAAACACGATTTTTTTATTGACAAAATGGAAGATGAAAAAAGTAAAAAACATATGCAAGAAAAATTGCAAGTGATGATTGATTATTCTGAAACTCGTGACTGCAGAAGAAAATATATTTTAAAATATTTTGGGGAAGAGTATCCTAAAGAAACTTGCAAAGGATGCGATATTTGCTTGGAGGAAAAAGAATTTTTTGATGCTAAAGAAATCGCAAACCATATTCTTTCTTGTATTAAATTAACTGGAGGATTTTTTGGAACAAATTACATTATTAATGTTTTGCTTGGAAAAGGTCAAATAAAAGAATGGCACAAAAAGTTTTATCTTGTTGGCATTGTTAAAGATTTTTCAGACGATGAATTAAAAGATATAATCTCCAGTTTGATTAATTTAGAATTTATTAAAAAAAATAATGGGCAATATCTTACACTTTCTTTAACATTTAAGGGTTTAGATTTTCTAGATAATTCTATTAAATTAGAATTGCCAAAGCCACAAAAAGAAATTAAAGTTATTAGGAAAAAATTAGAAAAAGATTTTGATTATGATGAAAAATTGTTTGAAAGATTAAGAATTTTGAGAAAAAAAATTGCAGATGAGAGAGAGGTTCCTTCTTTTGTTATTTTTAGTGATGCTTCGCTTCAGGAAATGGCTTTTTGTTTGCCAAAAAATAAATATGATTTTTCTGAAATAACAGGGGTTGGAAAACAAAAATTGGAAATTTTTGGGAATTTATTTTTGAATGTTATTAGGGAATATGTTGAGGGAGATAATTATTTGGAGGATGATAAAACAAATTTAATAAAAATTATAGAGATAGAGAAAACAGAAAAACCAAAATTAAAAAATTGGGAAATAACAAAAAAGATGATTGATAAAAAAATTCCAATAAATGAAATTGCTAAAAAACAAAGTTTCACAGAAGACACAATTATTAATCATATTGGAAAAGTGGTTGATAATGAAGAAAATATTGATATTAATTATCTCAAACCATCCAAAGAAAAATTTGAAAAAATAAAACATGCATTTGAAATATGTGGTATGGAAAGATTATCTCTGATTTATAGTTATTTGAATCAAGAATTTTCTTATGAGGATATTAGATTGGTGAGGATATTTATGAAACTAGGAAAAACAAAAATATAAAAGATTACGAAGAAATTAAATTTTCTATTTTCACATTCGAAAGAAAATCTTTTGGAATTCTTTTGCTAACACTCAAAAGTTCAATTCCTAAAATATTGTTGTTTTTGTCTAAATCAATTATTGTATTATCATCTATTCTTTTATTTGAATCAAACTCTCCACTTGCAAATTCTAAATATACTGCATCTGCTTCTTTGTCAAATATAATTTTCATATGTAATATAATGTTATCACATTTATATATTTATCTTTCTCGTAAACTACTTCAATTGTGGCTCTCCCTATATTTTTTTGAGCATAATATTTTTTATTTTTCTTTAGAGTTTTATTTGGATTTTTTATGGAATGGATAATTTCATCTTCGCTAATTTTTCTTTTCTTCATTCTATCTTTTGCGTGGAGTGTAAAAAATTATTTTCATATTAACTTATTATTTAGAAATATGCACTTTCATTCATAAGTAAAATTAACGTGTATTTTAAATGTTTTTGGCATTGGTTGTATATTATTACAACTATATTTATAAAATTCTAATTTGATTTTTATCTTATGGTGAAATTTGCACACATTTCTGATGTTCATCTTGGAGGATGGAAGCAACAGCAGATGCAGGATTTAAATTTTGAGTCATTTAGAAAGGCAGTTGATATTTGCATTAATTCGCGATTGGATTTTGTTTTGTTTGCAGGAGATATTTTTGATTCTGCATATCCTTCAATTGAAATTTTAAAGGAAACATTTGCTGAATTTAAACGATTTAAAGAAGCACGAATTCAATGTTTTATTATTGCAGGGTCGCATGACTATTCTGTTTCTGGTAAAACTTTTTTAGATGTTTTAGAAAAAGCAGGGTTTTGCAAGAATGTTGCGAGGATTGAGGAAAGCGAGGAAAAAATAGTTTTAAATCCAGTGATTTACAAGGGTGTTGCAATTTATGGTTATCCTGGGAAAAAATCTGGGTTGGAAATTCCTGACTTAAGAAAAATTAAATTAAATGAGGCACCTGGGATGTTTAAAATTTTTATGTTGCACACTACAATTGACAAAGCAAAGGGGGGCTTGCCTATAGATGCTATTGAAACAGATTTATTGCCAAAAGTGGATTATTATGCACTGGGACATTTACATATTAATTTCAAATATGAAAATTTTGTTTATCCAGGTCCAATTTTTCCCAACAATTTTGCAGAACTTGAAGATTTAAATCATGGAAGTTTTTATTTGGTTGATACTGAATCTATGAATTCTCTAGAAAAAGTTAAGTTAAATCTTAAGGGAACTGTGAAAATAGAAATTGAGGTGAAAAACGCACAAGAAGGAACTTCGCAAATTATTCAAGAACTTGAAAAGCATAATCTTGAAGATAAAATAATTTTATTGAGAATTAGGGGAGAATTAGAACAAGGGAAAAATTCAGATATTAAATTTTCTCAAATAGAAGAATATGCAAAAAGTAAAAATTGTTATTTTTTGTTAAAGAATACACATGATTTGAAAACTAAAGAAATTGAATTAGAAATAGAGGTTGAAAATAATGAGAATATGGAAGAGGAGACAATTAAAATTTATTCTGAACAAAATAAATCAGAATTTAATGATTTAATTCCTCAACTAATGAACTCGCTTTCTCTTGAAAAACAAGAAGGTGAAAAATCAGAAATATTTACTAGCAGAGTTGTTGAAGAGGCACAGAGGGTTTTGGGATTTTGAGATTTTGTTTCTTTTTGGTTTATACTTTGTTATTTCCTTCCTCACGTAGGCAACTACGCTACGGAAGAAAAGTGCCTCGTCTAAACGCAAAAATAAATCAAAATTTTGGGAAGGGGGAAGAAAACATAAAATAAAAATTGTAAAAATAAAATGGTGAAAAAATATTTAATGGAAATTTAATACAAAAAACAAGAAAATTAGAAATTCAAATAATATAAAATCACATTAATCCTTAAAAACTAAATCTTGTTTTATTTTAAAATGAAACTAAAAAAAATAATTTTAAACAATATTAGAAGTTATGAAAACCAAGAAGTTAATTTTTCTAAAGGTTCAACTTTACTTTCAGGAGATATTGGTTCTGGAAAAACCTCAATTTTACTTGGAATTGAATTTGCTTTGTTTGGACTTCAACCAGGTCAGCGTGGCTCATCTCTTTTAAGAAATGGTGTAAATGAGGGAGGTGTTGTTCTTGAATTTGAAGTTGATGAGAAAAATATTTTGATTGAAAGAACATTAAAAAAAGGTAAAAGTATTTCGCAAGATTATGCAGCAATTACTATTGATGGTGAAAAAAACGAAGTTGCTGTTACTGAATTGAAAAGTAAAGTTTTAGATTTGTTGAGTTATCCTAAAGAATTTTCTAGAAAGCAAAATCTTCTTTACAAATTTACAGTTTACACTCCACAAGAAGAAATGAAACAAATTATTTTGCAGGATTCTGAAACGCGAATTAATACATTGAGGCATGTTTTTGGAATTGATAAGTACAAACGGATTTTAGAGAATGTTGCGATTATTACTTTAAAACTTCGTGAAGAAAAGCGTATGCTTGAAGGTGCAACAATGACTCTTGAACAAGATAAATTGGAGATTGTTTCTAAGGAGGAAGAACTTGATTTTAAAAAACAAAATATTAATGTTGTTGAAGGAAAATTAATTATTAAAAAAGAGTTGAGAGAAAAAGTTCAGGAAGAAAAAAAAGAAGTTGGAAAAAAAAGAGAAGAAAAAGTTAAGTTGCAACAAGAAATTGAAAAGACACAAATTATGATTTCTAATAAAAATGAATTAATTATTGAAAATAATAAATTAATTGATAGGTTGAAAATTGAGATTGAGGAATTTCAAAAAATGAATTTTAATCCTGAAGATATTTATGAAATAGAAAAAATTATAGAAGTTAAAAAAAGAGATAGAGAAAAATTTAGAGAAAAAAATTTGGAGATTAATTCTCAAATTAGTTCTTTGAAAATTAAAAATGATGACTTAGAAATTCTTGAAAAGAAATTTTCAAATTTAGAAATGTGCCCAACTTGTTTGCAAAATGTTGATGCAGTTTATAGAGCAAATGTTTTGAATAATTCAAGAAATAGTTTTAATGCAAATAATAGAAAAGTTGAAGAATTTGAAGAAGAAAGAAAAAAAGTTCTTGAAAAAATTAAATTAATTGAATTAGAAATTTATGAGAAAGAAAAAAGATTAACTGATTTGAAAATTTTAAAAATGAAAAAAGAAGGAGTTTATGAAAAGCAAAAAAGGTTTGAAGAAATTTGTGGTTCTAATGTTTTTTTGGAAAAAGATATTGATATTTTAGTGCGGCATAATGAAACATTGAAAGATTCTGTGTTTGAATTAAATAAGTTTGATAATTTATATAATGAGAAACAAAAAGAACTTGATTTTGCTTTGAGAGAAGAAAAAATTGTTGAGATTAAAATTGCTGAGTTGAAAAAAGAGATTGAGGTTTTTTCTCAACAAATTGAAGAATTGAAAATAAAGGTTAAAAATACTGAACGACTTAGAGATAAATTATATTATATTTCTGGTCTTGAGAATTGGTTAAGTAAAAAGTTTGTTCCAATGATTGGGATTATTGAAAAGAATGTTATGATTAAATTAAAGGTTGAATTTTCGCGGTTGTTTGAAAAATGGTTTTGTATGTTGGTGTCTGATAATTTTAATGTTTCTTTAAATGATGATTTTACTCCTGTGATTGAACAGCAAGATTATGAAATTGATTATGCTTATTTGTCTGGTGGTGAGAGAACTGCTGTTGCTTTGGCTTATCGTTTGGCATTGAATCAGGTTATTAATTCTGTGTTAAGTAAAATTAAAACAAAGGACTTGGTTATTTTAGACGAGCCAACAGATGGATTTTCAGAACAGCAGTTGGATAAAATGCGAGAGGTTTTTGAACAGCTTGATGTAAAGCAGTTGATTATTGTTAGTCATGAACAGAAAATTGAAGGTTTTGTTGAGAATGTTATGAGGTTTAGGAAGACTAACGGCATTAGTGGTAAAGATGAATAAAAGAATAAATGACTCTTGCCGTTAATAAAAAGAGATGTATACTTTTTTTAATACATACAATTATTAATAGAAATCTTTATAAAATGAAAAATCTTAAGGAAGATATTAAAAAAACAAAAATGGAAAATAAAATGAATAAACCCCCATATGCAACCCCTGGAGCTGCAGATGAAGTATTAGATATTCTTAGAAGAACAACTCCTAAAAAGATTGATTCTAAATTTGTTTCTGATAATAATATTGCTACTTCAAGTAATGCATTTAGGATTGTTGAATTTGTAAAGTGGTTTGGAATTGTGGATGCTAACGGAAATGTCAATGAAAATATAGTAAATAAACTTAAGTTAGTTGGAGAAGAAAGAAATAAATTTATAGAAGAATTAATTAGAAATACTTACAAAGAATTATTTGATAGAATTAATTTAGAAGAAGCGAGAAAAGATGATATAATAAATTTTTTTATTTCTAATTATGGGTTTGGCCATGAAAAATCTAAAATAGCTTCTGCTTTATTTTTACATCTCTGTCAAAAATATAAAATTCCTATTTCAGATGATTTAAAAAAGAAAACATATAAATCTGCTTCAAAAATTAAAAATGATTTGAAAAAAGTGATTAAAAAAAAGGATAAAACATTAGAGAATAAAAAAGACCAAAATAATGAAGGGATTCTAATTAAATGTAAAATATCAACTATTTTAGAACCTAAAACGAAAGAGGAAGCAGATGATATTATAAATAATCAACTTCCAAGTCTATTCAACTCATTAAAATTATTTTTACCAAATAAACAAGAGGAAGAAAAGTAGTAGGAAAAACAAAAGAGGATCATATTCCACGTGGAGATATAGACGCGCAACATCGGGGAGCATAATATTCCAATTATGTTGTCCCCAATGTCTATATCTAACATAATTAAATCATAACTACTTTTAAACCTTTTTAGAAAGAAAATGAAAAATATAAAAAAATTTGAAAATAAAATAATAACCGGAGACGTTATTAAAACTATTGAGAAACTGCCAAAAGAAAGTGTTCATTTAGTTATTACTTCCCCTCCTTATAATGTAGGAAAAGATTATGACAATCATAATGATAAAATGGAATATAATGAATACCTCAAATGGTTAGAAGAAGTTTGGATACAAGTTAAAAGAGTTCTTGTTCCGGGAGGGAGATTTTGTTTGAATATAGCTCCAACAGGAATTAAAAATTTTGTTCCAATTCATCATGATTTTACAAACCAATTAAGAAAATTAGGAATGAAATTTAGAACAGAAATAATTTGGTATAAACAAACAATGTTAAAAAGAACAGCTTGGGGAAGTTGGCAAAGTCCATCCAATCCACATATTATTCCTTCCTGGGAATATATTTTAATCTTTACAAAAAATGGAGATTCTCTTGAAGGAAACAAACAAGACATAGATATAAGTGCTGAAGAATTTAAAAAATTCTCTGATGGATTCTGGAAAATAAAACCTGAGAGAAAAAGAAATGGGCATCCAGCACCATTTCCAGAAGAATTAATTTATCAATTAATAAAATATTATTCTTACAAAGGAAACGTTGTTTTGGATATATTTGGGGGGACAGGAACTGTTGCAGTTGTTTCACAGAAAACTGGAAGAAAATTTATTCATATAGATATTTCAAAAGAATATAATAATACTACCAAAGAAAGATTAAGAATAGCACAAGAGGAATTATCGCAAAAACCAATGTCTTAAATCCATATTTCTTTAAGACTTCTAAAATGTCTTTGAACAAATTTTCTGTTTTTTCATCTTTGTTTTTATTTGCAAGACTAATCATTCTTTTAGAATATTTACCTAAAAAATCAGTAGTTTCATATCTTTTTTTCATCATATTATGTTCGCTACATAATGTTTGTCCATTTTCAAGAGTATTTGTTCCACCCTTTGCTTGAGGTTTTATATGGTCTGCATGAATCTCATAACCATTATGGACTCCATTTTCACAGACTACACATTTATAATTATCTCTTTTGAATATTTTATTTTTAATTTCTTTTGGAAAAGGTGTAAGAACATTATGACCTTTATATCCTGGTACCCTTTTATAAATTCCTTTTCTAACTTGGATTAACCATCCTTCTTGGTATAACTTCCTTATTGATCTCCAAGGATCTCGTGCTTTTGGGATAAACTCAAACACATAATCAACTACTTTTCCATGATCAATCTCTTCATTTGGATGTTTTTCAAAAAATTCTTTAATATAGTGAGTTATTGTCTTTACATTATTTTCATTGCCCATAAAAAAATTAAGGATTTGCATATTTTTAATCCTTTACATTTCAAACAACAATTCTTAAAAACTCTTTTTTTTGAAATAAATTATGCCACTTGACTTACGAACACGAAAATTAGCACAACTTGCTGTAAGATATTCTGTATTTGTGAAACCAGGCGAGAAGGTTGTGATTTCTGGAGGAATTGAAGCAGTTCCTTTTTTAGTTGAATTGTATAAAGAAGTAATTTTGCAAAAAGCACACCCAATTGTTAGAATTGGACTTCCTGATGTATCTGATTTTTTTTACAAGTTTGCGACTAAAGAACAGATTGAAAGATTTCCTCAAGAAGTTATGGATTTGGCAAAGACAGCTGATAAATGGATTGGTGTTGTTAGTGCGATTAACACAAAAGAATTAACAAACTCAAATTCTAAAAAAATTACTGCTCGGCAAAAAATTGTGCATCCTGTTTCAGAGTATGTTTGTAATGAAAAAGAGGAGATTAGAAGATGTACAATTATTTATCCTGTTGTGGCTTTGGCTCAAGAAGCAGAAATGTCTTTGACTGAATACGAGAATTTTGTTTATGCTGCGTGTTTGCAGGACTGGAAAAAGTTAGGAAAACAAATGGATAAAATTAAAAATAAATTTAAGAAAAATAGCAAGGTTCATTTAGTTGGTGAGAATGTTGATTTGAAATTTAAAGTTCACGGGGAAAAAGCTTTTTCAAGTAAAGGAGAAGAAAATATGCCTGATGGAGAAGTTTTTATGGCACCTGTTCGAGAGAGTTTGAATGGTTGGATTAAATTTGAGTATCCTGCAATTGAATCTGGAAAAGAAGTTACTGATATTGAATTGAAATTTGAAAATGGGAAAGTTATTGAAGCTAAGGCATCAAAAAATGAGGATTTTTTAAAAGAGATGCTTGCGACTGACGAGAACGCGTCTTATGTCGGAGAATTTGGAATTGGTTGCAATCCTAAAATAAATAAATTTACAAAGAATTTATTATTTGATGAAAAAATCGGCGGAACAATTCATTTAGCTTTGGGGATGGCTTACAAAGAAAACGGCGGAGGAAATGATTCTGCAATTCATTGGGATATTGTAAAAGATATGAAAAAAGCAAAAATAGTTGTTGATGGAAAAGTGATTCAAGATTGTGGTGTGTGGAAATTGTGATTACAATAATTATTATAAATTAATTTTTTATTGGATTGTTAATGAAATTACCTATAACTATTATTGGGAGAGTATTTTATAATTTTGAACATATAATTTGTAATAATCTTAAATTATATTTATTAAGGCATGAAAAAAGTGTGGAAATCTTGTTTCTATTTTTTTATATAATAATACAGGGATTCCTTCTGTGGATAACTGAAAATAAATATATTGGTCTGTTTATACTTTTATTTTTGTTTTTAATTTCTATAGAAAAATCGCTAATGCATTTGAGGTTTGAATTAGTAAAAAATAAAATAAATCGCAAAGAAGAAAAAACTAAAAGTGCATTTAAAACTCATAGAAATATTTCTAGATATCATATAACACAACTAAGAAAAGAAAATAAATTGTTAAAAAATAAATTGGGGAAAACTTCACAAAAGAAGAGAAAATCCACTTGATGCTTCTTCAAATTCTTCTGCTAATTTTTCTTCTTGTTCATCAAAATCCCTAAAAGATTCTTCACTCATATAATATTTACCATCCTCTTTTTTATAATATTTATTACAATCGAATATATATAAAACTAATCTTTTTGTTTGTCCAATTTTTCCAACACCAAAAAATTTATAAATAATATTATCTCACAAATTTTAACAAATTCTAATATTAAATTAGATGATTCTATTATAAAAAATGGACGAAGATATTAAAAAAAATATTTTGAAAACAGGAACTACAATTCTGGGGATTGTTTGTCGAGACGGAGTTGTGATGGCTGGAGACAGAAGAACTTCTATAGGACATGGGATGATTTTTCACAAAGATGGTGAAAAAGTTAAAGTTATTAATGATTATCTTGTTTTTTCTGGATGTGGTTCTGCTACGGAAACTCAAAAAGTTTCTAAACTTTTAGGTGCAGAATTAAGATTGAAAGAGTTGAAATCAAGAAAAAGACCTACAATCAAACAATCGGCTTCTTTACTTTCAAATATTCAAGTTGTAGAAAGTGCATTTATTTTAGCAGGATTTGATGAAGACGGAACTGCTTCTTTATATGAAATAACTGGTGGATTTCTTAAAGAAATAAAAGATTATACTGCAAGTCTTGGTTCTGGTATGCAATATGTTTTAGGACTTTTAGAAAGACAATATAAAAAGGGCATTAGCGTAGAAGAAGGTGTTGAACTTGCTAAAGAATCTTTGAAATCTTCAACTCAAAGAGATGCGGCATCTGGAAATGGAATTGATATTTTTACAATCACAAAAGATGGAATTAAAAAAGTGGTGACACAAACAATTGAACCTGAATATAAGGATGAATAATTTTATAAAAATTTAAAATGAATATTTTGAAAAACATTACAGAACAGTTGCATGGCAATATTACTGAAGCGAATTTTGAAGGTGCAAACATAGTTTTGTATACAAACAATGAGAATTTTTTTAAGGACGATAAAGGGAAAATTAGAGAGATAGTTAATGAAATTAAAAAAAGAATTGAACTTCGTGTTGACCAGAAAATTTTGCCAAAGCAAGAAGAAGTTGAAGAGCAGATTAAAAAAATTGTTCCTAAGGAAGCGGAAATCACTAATATTATTTTTGATTTTCATAGAAGCATTGTTTTAATTGAGGCAAAAAAACCTGGGCTTGTTATTGGAAAGGGTGGTTCTATTTTAGAAGAAATAAAAAAAACAATTTTATGGACCCCACAAGTTCAAAGGTCTGCGACGATTAAAAGTAAAATTACAGATAACATTCGGGAAGTTCTTTATGCAAATAATAATTATCGTAGAAAATTTTTGAATTCTGTTGGAGAGAAAATTTACAAAGAATGGAATCCAGAGAAAATAGACACTTGGGTAAGAATTACTTTTCTTGGTGGAGGAAGACAAGTTGGAAGAAGTTGTTTACTTTTACAGACGCCTAATTCAAAAATTCTTCTTGATTGTGGGATAGATGTTTCGTCTCAAGGACAAAATAGATTTCCTTATTTTAATGTTCCAGAATTTGACATTTCACAATTGGACGCAGTTATAGTTAGTCATGCACATCTTGACCACACTGGACTGCTTCCTTATTTGTATAAAATGGGATATAGGGGTCCTGTTTATATGACGCCTCCGACAAGAGATATTGCCGCACTTCTTGCACTTGATTTTATTGGGGTTGCTTACAAACAAGCATCACAGCCATTATTTAGTTCAGTAGATATTAAAGAAATGGTTAAGCATAGCATATGTTTGAATTTTAATGAAGTTACAGATGTGACGCCTGATGTAAGAATTACAATGTATAATGCAGGGCATGTTTTGGGTAGTGCAATGATTCATTTGAATATTGGAAATGGTGCACATAATTTACTTTATACAGGAGATTACAAATACGCAAAAACAAGATTGCTTGACCCTGCGGTTTCAACATTTCCTCGAGTAGAGTCAGTTATTACTGAGTCAACTTATGGTTCTAAACATGATATTTTGCCTCCAAGAAATGTTACAGAAGAGAAATTTTTTGATTTAGTTGAAGAGACAATTAAGAAAGGAGGGAAAGTTTTGATTCCAGAATTAGGTCTTGGTCATGCACAAGAGGCATTGTTAAGGGTTGAGGAAGCTGTTCGTACAGGGCGACTTCCAAAAGTTCCAATGTATATTGATGGTATGATTTGGGATATTAATGCGATTCATACTGCGTATCCTGATTTTTTAAGTAGCAAAGTTAAGTCGCAGATTTTTCAAGATAAGAATCCTTTTATTTCTGATATATTTTCAAGAGTTGGCTCGGCACAAGAAAGAAAAGAAGTTATTGAAGGCGGACCTTGTATTGTTATTGCAACTTCAGGTATGCTTGTTGGTGGTGCGTCTGTTGAGTATTTGAAAAATTTTGCAGAGAATGAAAATAATCTTATGATTCTTAGTTGTTATCAAGGACCTGGTTCAATTGGTCGGCAAATTCAAGATGGGGAAAAATCTGTTATGATTGAAGATGATGGTAGAAAAATAAAGTTGAATATTAATTTAAAAGTTGAACTTTTGCATGGTTTGTCACCTCATGCTGGGCGTGGAGAACTTGTAAGTTTTTTTAATAATATTCGTCCTAAACCAAAAAGGATTATAATTAATCATGGAGAGGTTTCTAAGTCACTTGATTTAGCTTCGGCATTGTACAAGTTAAATCGTGTTGAGACAAATGTTCCGAGGACATTAGAAACAATTAGATTGAAGTAATTTAAATTTTGTTTCTTTTTCATTGACTCGGCGTTAAATGAGTTCTTATGTACAAACGTACACGGCTAACTCATTTGCCTTGATTCAATGCACCACCATTGGCGTACCCTGAAAAATCTTTTTCAAAGATTTTTACTAAGGGTTAAAAATAATTCAAAATTTGGGAAGAGTTAAGAAGAAGTCAGCTAGGGGATGGCTGACTGGAGAATAGAAGAAAGGGGAAATCAGCACTGGGAAGCTGATGGGAAAGGAAGATTGGAAAAAGGGAAATAGAAAGAAGTTTATCTCTTTTACTTAACTTAATGATAATTTTTTCGAGCTGTGGCATAATTTCAAATTCATACATTTTCTATATAATTCCTTAATTCTGTCACATTTCTAAATCTCGTACCTTTTCCTTTTCTAATTAATTCTAATTTTTTCAAATATTCTTCTTTAACTTCAGGTTCTTCTTCCATTTGACTTTCAATAAAAATATTTATTTGCTTACTCATGCTCAATCCATGTCCTTTACAAAATTCAGAAAATTTTCTATATGCTTCTTCTTCTAGATTAAATGTTTTCAAAACCATGTTATTTAAAGTTATTTAAGTATTTCTATTTTATCAATCAAAGCAGAAATTAATTGGAAATTTAAATGTAAGATTTTAATTTTGATTTTGTTGTGGAATTTCTTTTGGTTCTGGTTGATATTGTCGAGGTTGTTCTTCTATTGGGGGTTTTTCTAGTTCTGCTACATAATCTGAAATTTCTTTTGCTACGTCTGCATTTACACTTATACTATCAATGCCTTTACTAACTAAAAATTTTACCATTTCTTTTTTACTTCCTGATTGTCCACAAATACTTGTTTCTACTTTATATCTTTTACAAACTCTAATCACATATTCTAATTGATATAAAACTGCCGGGTGCATTTCATTGTAAATATCTTGGACTTCTTGATTGCCTCTGTCAATTGCTAAAATATATTGAGTTAAATCATTTGTTCCAAATGAAATAAAATCAATTCCCTCTTCGCAGATTTCTTTAATTAATTGAACTGCTGCTGGGGTTTCTACCATTACTCCGAATTTAAGTTGCGAGAAATTTATTTCTTTAATTATTTCTTTTGTTTTTTGAATTTCTTCTACTGAAATTATTTGAGGAAATAAAACCCCTATTTTTTTGCCCCCAGTAGAAATCTTCGTAGAAGATTTTTCAGGGTATGCCAATGGTGATGTGTTCTCTTCAGCAATTCTTTTCAAGGCCTTTAATTCTGCTTTTAGTATTTCTGGATATTTTAAACTATATCTAATTCCATGCATCCCTAACATTGGGTTTGCTTCTTTTTCTTTTGGTGCACCTTTTAAATTTTGGAATTCGTCTGTTCTAATGTCTGAACTTCTAACCCATATTTCTTCAAAAGGTTCTGCTATTTTTTTTATTCCTTTGTAAATAATTTCTTCATATTCATTTATTTTATTTTGTTCTAAGAAATATTGCGGGTGCATTCCGCTTTCAGAAATTATTCCTTCTATTCTTGTAAGTCCAACTTGTTTTATTCCTGTTTTTGCTGCACGTTCTGCAAAACTTGGCAAGTCCACAATAACTTTTATTTTTGTTTTAGTTTGTGCAGTTATTGGTAAAATTTCTTTGTGTGTTGTTTCTGCTACTTTTCCTTTGTAAATTTTTCCTGTGAACCCGTCGACAGTTATAATTTCTCCTTCTTTTAATTTTGTTGTTGCGTCTTTTGTTCCCACCACACATGGAATTCCCATTTCTCTAGAGACAATTGATGCGTGGGCAGTTAATCCTCCGTCGTC
>JAUVHP010000094.1 GCA_030593225.1 archaeon | reverse complement strand
TCGAATAATAATTAATAAAAATTTATTTGCTAATCGTCATTAATAAATATTACTTCTCAATTTTTTGCGCTTGTAGTATAGTGGTAATATGCTGGCTTCCCAAGCCAGCGTCCCGGGTTCAATTCCCGGCAGGCGCATTTTAAGTTTTAGATTGTTTGAATTTTTATTTAGCTTTTTGAGTTAGTGAGAACTTTATTAAATTAATATTTATAACAAGAAATCTTTATCCTCGTATTAGCTTACATTTCTGGAATTTAATACCGACCTTCAGTTTCCAAATATTCCATATAATATATGGCTTTAGACACTTTCCCGCATTTATTGCAAAAATAGGGGATTTTAAGATAATTATCATTGATACTTTCTTTTTTCAGGAGTATGTCTGTTGATTTACAATAAGGACAAATATTTGGTGTATAAATAGTTCTTTTCTTCCTATTCATTTCTTTATTTTCTCTCTCAAACTCTAGCATTTTATCTCTTTTCCAATTTCTTTATTTTCTAATTAAATTTTAATTTAATAGATTTGTAATTTCTCTAATTTCATCCAAAATAATTTTCAATTAAATATACAAGGTTTGCCCAATTATTCGCTACTGAACAAGATTCTTGTATAGTTTCAACATAATCTTTATAACTTTTATCGAATTCTTCAATAAGAGAAAAGAGCTTTTGATGAAAAACCATTAAATCTTTTTTTACAATCAAAGCAAATATAATATCTTTTGTTCTATTCATCTCAAAGATTATTTTGCGATCTCCATGATCAATAATCTTTATAGATTTTTCACCTTGAACTACTTCTTTTAATATGGCCATCATTCCTACTAAACCACCTGAGATTAAAATGGAATCGCTTTTTTTAACATTTTCTACAAATGGATAATCATAAAGCAGAATTCCTGATTGATAAAAAATATAAATATGAAGCAGGGAATCTTTCCAGTCTATAATTGGTAATTTTATAATGAAATTCGTTCCTTTATGTTCTCCCTTAGACTCAATAATGATTTGTCCCCCATGTAACTCAACAATTTCTGTTGAAAAATACAACCCAAGAAAAGTATTTTTTGGATTTATTTTATTTTTATTAAAAAATAAGACTTTTTTCTCTTTCTCTTTCAAACTTATTTCTTTATTATTAATTATTAGTTCAGCAAAATTACCATTCTTTCGCAAAGATAAAGTAATTTCACTTTTTTCAGAAGTATTTTTAATAGTATGTATTAAGATATCTGTAATTACTTGTTTTATTCTCAATTTATCAACTTTTGAATACAAATCATCAGACAAATCTAAATTTAAATTAAAAGTTTGTTTTTTTATTTTTATCATTATCTCATCTACAGATTCTCTGATAATTTCTATTAGACTCTCTACTTGTTTTTTTACTACTATTTTTTCAGATTCTATTCTAGAAATGTCAACTAATCGTCCTACTAAATTCATAGATTGTTCCCCTCCCTTTTTGATCAATTCTAAAAGTTTTATCGCATTTTGGTCTAATTTACCTTTATATGAATCTAAAAGGATTTTAGAAGCATCAAACATATTAGTTAATGGTGATTTCAATTCTTCTGATGTTTTTACCGTTAATTGTTTTTTAACAAGATCAATTTTTCTCAATCTTAAATTTTCTTCTTTGATAATCTTTTCTGCTAATTTCCTCTCAGTAATATCCTGTAATATGACCTGAATGTATTTTTGATTTCCCAGTTTTACTGATGAGAAAAATAATTCCACCCACGATGTATTGTTATTTTTATTAATAAAATCAATTTCTATTATATCACTTAAATCATAATCGAAAGCATTTTGGATTATTTCACTGATGATTTCAATTTGATCTTCAGATGTAGGGAAAATATCGAAAAAATACTTTTTTGTTATTTCTTCCATACGCCTATTTAAATATAAAACCGCAACACTATTACAATCATATATAATTTGATTGAAATCTAACAAAAATATTGAATAAGGAAAATTTTCAACTAAATTTCGAAATTTTTCTTTTGAATCTCTAAGAAGTTGTTCTGCCATCTTTCGATCTGTTATATCCCTTATTATATCTATTATTGCTGGTTTCCCATTAATATTTAAAATTGGTGTACAACTACACTCATAATATTTTTTTTCATTCGTTAATGGTTTTATATAATATGTTTCAAATCTTGTATTTTCACTGTAATTTGTTATGAGTTTATTAAATGAGCACTCTTCACATACTTGTGTCTTATTCATTAAAACTTCGTAGCAAATCCTATCATGTAAATGACTTCCAAATTCCTCCTCTGCTTTTCTATTCATAAATTGAATTTTCATATCTTTTGAAATGACTAATACCGAATCATAAACATTTGAAAATATAGATTCTTGATTTGACTTTAACTCTTTAATTTTTTCTTCTCTTTTTTTGCGTTCACTAATGTCTTTTATAATTGCTACCGAGTTCCATTCATTCTTTAACTTTATTGCTGAAAGAGTTATTTCAATGTCGATTGTTTTTCTATCTTTCCTAACACCTATTTTTTCAAAAGTTTTAACAATTTTCATTCCGTTGCCCGCTTTTCTAAATTGATCAAATTCTCTGTTAAAATCCTCTTGATCACTTTCAGGAAGAATAAGCGAATATAGATATTTACCTTTTACTTCTTTACTAGTATAACCAAATACT
>JAUVHP010000077.1 GCA_030593225.1 archaeon | reverse complement strand
AATTAATTTATACAAAAATTTCTTCCTGAAATTTTTGATACTCCTTACATAAAAGTGTCGCCCGTTGGGATTACTTTTGAAGCTTTTATAAAGTTGTGTTTCAAAAGTAATTTATGTCTCTAAAATTATATAATACTTTGACTCGAAAGAAAGAAATTTTTAGACCTATTAAAAAAAATTCTGTTGGAATTTATGGATGTGGACCAACAGTTTATTGGCATCAGCATATTGGAAACTTGAGAAGATATATTTTTGAGGATATCTTAATAAGAACTTTACTATTTAACAATTATAAGATTAAACATTTAATTAATGTTACAGATGTTGGGCATTTGACTTCTGATGCAGATTTTGGAGAGGATAAAATAGAAAAAGCAGCTAAGAAAGAAGGGAAAAAAGCTAAAGAAATTACAAAGTATTATTTTGATTCATTTAAAGAGGATTTAGAAAAATTAAATTTTACTATGCCTGACAAATGGGTTTGGGCAACAGAACACATTCAAGAACAAATTAATTTAATTAAAAATTTGGAGAAAAAAAGTTTTACTTACAAAACAAAAGATGGGATTTATTTTGATACTTCTAAATTAAAAGATTATGGAAAATTAGCAAATTTAAATTTTGAAGGATTACAAGAAGGAAAAAGAATTGGAATTAAAGAGAAAAAAAATAAAACAGATTTTGCGTTATGGAAATTTTCAGAAAAAAAAGGTGTTCGGCAACAAGAATGGAATTCTCCTTGGGGAGTTGGATTTCCTGGTTGGCATATTGAATGTTCAGCAATGGCAACAAAGTATTTAGGAAAACAATTTGATATTCATACAGGGGGAATAGACCATATACAAATTCATCACACAGATGAGATTGCTCAAAGCGAATCTGCTTTTGAAAAAAAACCTTGGGTAAAATATTGGATGCACTCAGGACATTTAAGATTAAAAGAAGGGAAAATGTCAAAAAGTTCTGGAAAAATTTTGAGATTAAAAGATTTAGAAAACAAAGGTTATTCGTCTTTAGTTTTTAGATATTTAGTTTTATCTACGCATTATAAAAAACCCTTAATTTTTTCATTTGAAAATTTAAATTCTGCGAAAAATTCTCTGCAAAGTTTAAAAAATATTATTTCTGAATTAAAAGAAGATAAAGAAATTAATAAAAAATATTTAAAAGAATTTGAAAAAGCTGTAGATAATGATTTGAATACTCCGAAGGCATTGCAGGTTTTATGGAAATTAGTTCGTGATGAAAAAGCAAAAGGAAAATTGGGAACTATAAAAAAAATGGATAAAATTTTTGGATTAGATTTATTAAAAAAAGATGGAAAAATCCCAAAAGAAATTTTAGAATTGAAAAAACAAATGGACGAAGAAAGAATGAAAAAAAATTATAAAAAATCTGATAAATTAAGGGAAGAGATTAAGATAGAAGGATTTCAAACATATACTACTCCAGGAGTTCCTGAAAGTGGATTAAAGCCAATCTATTAAAAGCCCTAAAAAAGATAGAAATAAAATTTTTAAAAAAATGAAGTTTAAATATCCTAATTGAAAAGTTAAATTTATATAGATGAAATATTTAGGATTATTATAATTGGAGAAAAATGATAGATAAATCACTACCCTTAATTTCTTTTGATGATTCTATAAAAAAAGAATTATTTAATGCCTTGGGTTTACAAGAAAAAGAAGAGTCTTTAGTAGATGAAGAAGGACTTATTCAAATAAATTCTCAATTTGAAGGAGTAACTCCAAATAATTTTGGAGGTATATTGCAAGGCTCAAAACTAATGATTAAAAAAGATCCTTCTGAAATTATTTCCTATTTCGCAGAGAGTATTTAAAATGAATTTTTGGGAATGCTTATCTAAGATTTTCCCAGATGCTCTTGTTAAGGTAGATAACAAAAAAATAGATAATAGTAATAATTATTTTTTTAATTCAGAGAATCCAATTAAAATTACTAAAGAAGGTGTTTTCTTTGAAGGTAAAAAAGTTGGAGAAAAAGATAAAACTAACAAAATTTTAGAAGAAATTTCAAAACATAAAAAGGAAGAAAGTTTATCATTCCAATTGATTCATGAGGATTTGGAGAATGAATTTATCTCTTATCAAAAATTGTGTGAAAAAAATTCATCTTCTCTTCAAAAACTTAAAGAAGTTTTACCAAAAGAAGAAATAGAGTGCATCTTAATATCTAGGCGAATAGAAGGAGCATATAAATCAGGAAATCAAGGACTGGTAATTCATTTGGAAAATCAATTAGAAAAAAATTTTCCAAAAAAAGGAAAAAAAGTAGCTAACTTAATTAAAACGGGATATTTTGATGAAATTATAATTCCTATGATTGATATATGTAAAGAACAACATTCTGAAAATTATAGGGAAAAATATTATTCTTTTTACAAGGAAACATTAATTTTCTTTCCCTTGGCAATTTTTGTTAATAATGAAGTTGATTTTAATTGGATTTTTGAAGAAATCCAAAAAAGATTGAAATTAAGAAAAATCCCTCTCATTAGAATTCATGCTATGGGAGAAAAGAATATATCAAAAGTAGAAAAAGCTGTAAAAAAATTAAGTGAAAGTAAATCAGGTAAATTTTCTATAAACGAAAAAGTGTTTAAAAGTTCAACTGGCATCCTCGCTCAAAATTTAGAAATAAGAATAAATAGAAATTATTTATAAAAAGATCAAATAACAATAGATAATCTTTTAATATTTACTTATTAATTCTGAATTATGGATATTACTAAATTTTTTAATTCTATTTTAAATGAAAAAAAAGTTCAAGATTTTTTGAAAGAATTAAAAAGTTATCATAAAGAAACTTATGAACATAGTTTGCGTGTTGGATTTTTGAGTATGCTTTTAGGTGTAAAAAATAATTTTTCTAAAGAAAATATAAAATTATTAGGTTATGCAGGATTGTTACATGATATTGGAAAATTAGATATTTCAAAAGAAATTCTAAACAAAAAATTTAAATTAACAAAAGCTGAAAGAAAAAAGATAGAGGAACATTCTGAAAAAGGTTTTGAAAGATTAAAAAATTTTAAGGAAATTAAAGAAATTGTTCTTCGACATCATAAATATCAAATAAATAATTATCCTAAAAATTGTAAGGCAAATAAAAAATTTTGTAAATTAATTCAAATTGTTGCTATTGCTGATATGTATGATGCCTTGTCTAATGATAGGTCTTACAAAAAAGCGTTTGATAAAAAAGAAGTTGAAAAAATTTTGAAAGAAAATTTTACTGGTGAGAAAATTTATATAGAACAAGTTGTTGGTATTGGGAAAGATTATGAAGACAATTCTAATTCCTAATTTAAAAAATTATAAAAACTCTATTAATATATTTTTTATATGAAAAAGAGTTTGTCAATATGGGATGCTCTTGTATGGGTTGCCCTTGCGATTATAATTGGTTGGGTTATTTTGAAAATATTAGGGATTATTAATACTCCTCTTTGGTTAGAGTATGTTCCGATTTATAGTGCGGTTTATATTGCTGGATGGCAAATTAATAAATTGGCGACGGTTACGGAAGATGTTAATTCGTTGAAAAATTTTAAAAGTGAAACAATAAAAGAAATTCATTCATTAAAAGAAAATTGTGCAAAAAATTGTAAATGACAAAAAAAGAGGATTACAAATATAAAAGTTTTATTGATTTGAAATATAAACCTAAAAAGACAGATGTTATTTGTCAGTTTAAGGTGACTCCTGCAAAAGGTTATAATTTTAGAGATGTTGTAAGTATGGTTGCTGGGGAAAGTTCTGTTGGAACATGGACAGAAGTTAAAACAATGAATCCTCGTATTGCAAAAAAACTTACTCCTAAAGTTTTTTATCTTGATGTGCGAAATAAAAGGTGCAGGATTGCGTATCCTATTGATTTATTTGAATTAGGAAATTTGCCTGAGATTATGTCTTCTATTGGAGGGAATGTTTATGGAATGAAATCTGCTAAAGGTTTGCGTTGGGAAGATGTGCAAATTCCAAAAAAAATGTTGAAAAGTTTTAAAGGACCTCAGTATGGGATTAAAGGAATTAGAAAAATTTTGAAAGTTAAGAAACGCCCGTTGGTTGGAACAATTGTAAAGCCAAAGGTTGGACTTAATGAGGTGGAGCATGCTCGTGTTGCATATGAGGCCTGGGCAGGAGGATGTGATATTGTAAAAGATGATGAAAATTTGACAAGTCAAAAATTTAATGAGTTTAGG
>JAUVHP010000053.1 GCA_030593225.1 archaeon | reverse complement strand
TTATTGAATTAATTCTTCAACTAAATTAGCCATTACTTTTAAAAATTCTTCACTTCGTTCTTGCCACATATCAATTTCAACTCCTTTTAAATCAGTTATTTCTCCGTGTGCAATTTTTTTGTGAAGAATTAATAAATCTTTAAACCAATCAACATATTTTTGTTTTAGTTTTCCATTCATTACAAAAGTGCTTGTTAAACTAGAGTATATGTGTTCTGGAGAGGGTGGTAATAAATTTGAAGCAATCAATGCTGCGTGAGCTGAATCAACCATTGACCAGTATAAGCCCTCAATAGCATTTAATTCTGAAACCTTGCTTCGTAAAATATGTGTCGGTGCTCTTTGTAAACAATTGTAAATTGCTTCAGGAGTTGAACGAATTTTTCCTTGAAGTAATAAGAATTTTAGAGGGTTAAAAAATCCTGCAAAATCTAATACTGCTTGACCGTATCTTAAAATATTTATAACAACAGGGTCGCCTTGCATTAAATCCTCCCACCATGTACTTAATTTAACTGTATTTATATGAAGAGATTTTTTGTAAGGGGTTTTCATTAAAATTTTATCAAGTTCTTCTCTGTACCACGCGATTAATTCTCTTGTCCATTTTATTGACACATCATCTATTATAATAATTAAATCTATATCTGAGCCAGTAACATTAGTTTGCTTTGCAGTTGAGCCAAATAAAATTATTGCTTTAATTGATTGATTAAATCTTTTGTATGCTTGTGTTGAAAAATCTAGTGCAATATCTGCATCAGATTTTAATTTTAAACTCGGGATATTTTTTGGATTAAATTTTTTTTGGGTTGGAGTTTGTTTTTTTGCAGAAGAATCTTTTTTTAAAATATTTTTTTGATTAAAATTTTTATTGATAATTTTTTTATTTTGAAAATCTTTTTCATTAATCACTTTCTTTTTTTTAGATACCATTTTATCATCCTCTTTTATTATGTAGTATTTTTAGTTTTTAAATTTTAACTATTCCATTGGTTGCCCACTCATTCGGCTTCCTTGTCCTCCACCAACTTGCCCACCTAATTCTGTTGGAAGTTGTGAAAATCCTCCGCCAAATATTTGATAATGTGTTTGAGGCAACATCATTCCAAATCCCCCTGAGTAACCTTGTTGCAAACCTAATGCTTGATTCCAGTAAGGAGCCATATCCATTGAGTAAATTGGAGAGCCCATTGCTTCTAATGACATAGCATAAGGAGAGGTTTTGAAATGTTCAAACCACCCTCCAGTTTCTAAAATTTTTCTTCCTGAAAAACCTTGTTTTTCTAATTCTTGCATCATTTCTTTTATTGGAACATTCCCCATTCCAGGAGGAAGATGAGAATCTGAATAACCAAAATTATCTGTTATATGAACATGCTTTACATGCTTTGCAATTGCTGCAACTTCTTTTCTTAAGTCCTCGTCTTTAAGTCCGTGCTTTTTTGCAATGTTTAAATGCCCTACATCAAGAGTCATTCCAATCATCTTATCAGCTTGTGTTCGTGCTTCGTTTTCTGAATAACCTTTTTTAACAGCCAAGTCAACAAACTTTTCCTTAGATTCTAAGATTAATTCATTCATACCAGGTAAACCACCTTCTCCTTCTTTTTTCAAAGCAAAAGCCATCCCTGGAAACATATTTTCTATGCTAATAATTGGTGCTTTGTCTTTGAGTTTATCATAAGCATTAAATGCAACATTTGCAAAAGTTTCTGATGATTTGTCAATTGCAAATTCTTCAACAGGCACGAACATTTTTGGTTCTACTTTTTGCTCCATTCCAATAAGCAGATTATGTACTGCTCTTGATTGTCCCATTGGTGTGGGGTCTTGGTCCAATTCTTTTTGAAATTGTGAAGAAAGTTTTGTTAATTCTTTATGGTCCTCTTCCTCTCCATATTTCCAAGCTTTATGAAAAAGTGCCTCAACATGTAATTGATTATCTTTAAGATAAGCTTCTGCATTTTGAAGATGCCTAACTGATTGTTGTTTAACTGGATTAAGTTCTGAAATTTTTAAAGACCTATCCATATATTGAGGCAAAATATCCATAATTTGTGCTTGATTTTGCATTAAAATTTCATCTGCTCGTTCTTTATTAAAAATTAATTGAGTAATTTGATTACTCCATTGAGAATGATTCATAATCTCTAATCTCTCTTCAGGTGTTCTTAATTGACCTTCTGATAAAGGAATTGTATCAAGAAGTTTTTCTCTTTTTATTTCTCCCTTCTTAAATTTCTCTATATCTGCTTTAGTAATCCCTGGTTTTTCTTTTTCTATACGATGAGGATAAAACAATGTTTCCTCTTCAAGAACTTGAACTGGTTTTCCGCTTTCTCTATCAACAATAACTAACTTAGCAATTTTTTTTCCTTCAGGAGTAATTTTATATTCTGCTCCTGGAATTCCTGCAGAGTGTATTGTTACTGGCACTTTTCCATCTTTGTCTAATTCTGCTGATTTTATAACCACGTCGGTTAATTGTCTTTCTGCGAGTTTTTGCCCTGATAAAGTCCAACCTTGGTCTCCCATTCCAGAAGGTTCAATCAAAGGTGCGTGGATAGAAAGTTTTGCTCCTGTTAATTGTGCCATACGTTGCATTTCCTTGAAGTGTTGTTTAGGAATTGTGTCAAAAGTTTCTGGTTGTAAAGCACCCACTTCAATTGGAATTGCTCCTTGATTTAATGATTGGCTTAATGCTTGAAGCTGATTTGCTGACCTAGGGTCTGTCCCCATACCTAACTCCGACGCTGCAACCCTGTAACCTGTGAAAACATCTCCATAACTTGGTTTAAAAGAATCAGTTCCCCCTTGATAAATATTTTCAATAGTATAATTAACCATAAACACCTCTAATAATAGAAAGAAAATTAATTTATTAACTTATTGTAAATAGTTTTATTATTACATAAATAAACTTAGAACAAAACAGAGAAAAATAATATGGAAAATTTTAAATAATACTCATAATTCTTATCTTTATGAATATTGATATTAATGATTATATTATTGTTGAGGGTAATATTTGCGAAGGGAAACCTATTTTTAGAGGAACTAGAATAATGGTTTGGCAAGTTTTAGAATTACTTGGGGCAGGAGTGGGGATCAATGAAATTATTGAAAATTATTTTCCTCAATTAAATAAAGAGGCAATTTTTTCTGTTTTAAATTATGCTTCTAAATTAATCGGGCAAGAAAAATATGTTGTATTCCAATGAATTAAAAATTCTTGCTGATGAAAATGTTCCCATAAAAATAACAAAACTATTAATACAAAAAGGATTTAATGTTAAAAAAGTTCCATTTGGTTTAAAAGATAAACAAATTTCTGAAATAGCTAAAAAAGAATCAAGAATTATTTTAACTTTTGATAAACATTTTATTAATAAACAATTATTTCCTACAGAAAAATATTTTGGAATAATTTTATTGCAAATTCATCCTCCACTCATTGAAACAATTTTTTTGTCTTTAACAAAATTATTTAGTAAAATTAAACCTTTAGAATTCAAAGGAAAGTTATTTATTTTATCGTCTTTTGGATTTAGGATTAGAGAATAACTTATCTAAACTCGTACTTTTGTTTTTGAAAAGGGTCTTGGGACTTTGCTTCTTTAAAGTCATCTGTTGGAGTTTTTACTGCATAATCATCTTGCATTTTAGATTTCATTCCTTGAAGTTCTGGATTAAATTGAAAATTTTGTCTTGTGTCTGTTGGAATTGTCTCTCTAAGATTTTGTGGTGCTAAAGAAAGAGAAGGATTTACAATTAAATTTTCTTCTGGAGTTTTTGTATTTTCTTCATAAGATTTTTCTTTTTTCTCTTCGTAATTTATTGCATTATATTTTATTTCATCTTTATCTTCTTTTACAATAGGTGCTTCTGCTAATCCTGTTTCTAAACTCATCAAAGGTTCTTGAGCTATTGCCACTTTTTCTAAAGAAGGAGATTTAGAACTAATATTAATCATAAAGTCCTGAAATTTATTTTCATCAATATTTGTTTCTGCCTCTTCTATTTCTTCCTCTAAACCAGATTCTTTAGATTCAATTAATTCTTCAAAAGATTTCTCTACATCTTCACTTACTTCTTGCGATTCTTTTTCATTCTCTTTTTCTTTTTCTGTCATTTGAAAAAATTTATAAAATATAATTAATTAGATTCTTTATCTTCATCACTTTCAAACATCTCTTCATAATCATTTATCTTATCACACATAAATGAGTTATCAAAATTGTTCCACTCTTTCATTTATTTAGAGGAGTTTTGGATTTATTTAAAGGTTATTAAATTAAAGATTATTAAATAATGCAAGTTGCTTTGCATCCTTGCATAGAAATTATTAAAATGAAAACACGACATAGAGAAAAAATAAATTTTAAGTATAATATTAGTGAATACTGGGGATTTTTAAAAAATCATAAATTATTATTTTATACTCTTTTGGGGTTGGGTTTTCTTCTTGCTGGAGTATCTGTAATTGAAAAATTTTTATTTAAAAAAATTATTGATGATGGAACTTTATTTTCTGGAGGAAATATAACAAGAGAAAGTTTTATTGAAATTTTAATTTTAATTTTTATTATTTTTATAATTGTTAGAACTCTTTTAATCTTAGGAGATTGGGTAAAAGTTCATTTGCTTGTTAAATTAGATACAAGATTAACATTAAATCTAAAAAAGAAATATTTTGGCCATATTCTTGGATTAGACCATAATTTTCATACAACCCATAAAACTGGTTCTTTAATTTCTCGTTTAAGTAGAGGAACTGGAGCAATAGAAAGTTTAACTGATAATTTAGCATTTAATTTAACCCCTTTAATTTTTAATTTAATTGTTGTTGGTTTTTCTCTTGCTTTTTTTAGTTTAACTCCTGCAATCATTATTATCATAACTTCTGTAATTTTTATTTTATATAATTATATTATGCAACAAATTCAGCAAGAATCTAAATTGGATTATATTAAAAAAACAGATATTGAAAAAGGATTTGTTGGAGATATTTTTACAAATATAGATTCTATAAAATATTTTGGCAAAGAAAATATAATTAAAAGAATTTATTCAAAATTTAATAATTCCACAAAAGATGCAGATGTAAGATATGGAAATTATTACCGTTGGTCTGATAGTGGACAAGTTGCAATTTTAGGAATGGGAACATTAATGTTAATTTATTTTTCTTTAATGGATTTTTTAGAAGGAAGAATTACAATAGGAACTTTGGTTTTTATTTACACTGTGTATGGGCATCTTATTGGTCCAATGTTTATGTTTGCACATGGAATGAGGGGATTTTATCGTTCAATGGCTGATTTGCAAGATTTGTTTGAATATAGCAAATTTAAAAATGAAATTAAAGATAAGCCAAATGCAAAAGAAATTGATATTAAAAAAGGAGCAGTTGAATTTAGAAATATTGATTTTAGTTATGGAAAAAGAAAACTTCTTAAAAATTTTAGTTTGAAAATTAAACCAAATGAAAAAATTGCATTGGTTGGACATTCAGGTTGTGGGAAAACTACTTTAGTTAATTTATTGAATAGATTATATGATGTAAATTCTGGGAAGATTTTAATTGATGGAAAAGATATTCGTGATTTTAAACAAGAATCATTGAGGGGGGAGACAGGTATTGTTCCTCAAGAATGTATTTTATTTGACGATACACTTTATAATAATATTAAATTTGCAAATCCAAAGGCGTCGAGAAAAGAAGTTGGGAATGCGATTAAATTTGCACAGCTTGATAAAATTATTAAGAACTTTCCTGATGGAGAAAAAACAATTGTTGGAGAAAGGGGTGTTAAACTTTCTGGTGGGGAAAAGCAAAGAGTTTCTATTGCTCGTGCGATTTTGGCGAATAAAAAAATTCTTGTTTTAGATGAAGCAACATCTTCATTAGATTCTGAAACAGAACATGAAATTCAAAAAGGTTTGCAAAAACTTTTAATTGGAAGAACCTCAATTATTATTGCTCATCGACTTTCTACAATTATGAGTGCAGATAGAATTATTGTAATGAGAAATGGAAGAATAATTCAGCAAGGAAATCATTCAGAACTTATAAAACAAAAAGGAGAATATAATAAACTTTGGAATTTGCAGAAGGGGGGATATATAAAATAATCTCAAAATTTATAATCTCTAATCTCTTAATTTATTTATGAAAAAAGTTGTGTTAGAATTATCAGGAATATTTATTTTTTTAATTGGTTTTGGATTTATGATAAATTCTTTTTCTGGTATTACTGGTTATATTATATCTAAACAATTTAGTGCAGAAGTTAGTTCTCTTTTTGGGATTACATTGATTGTAGGAGGGTTTATGTTATTTATTACTGGACAACATCAAAGAGAATCTAAGTTAATAGTAAATGAAAAAAAAGGTATAAGAAAAATAAAATTTGCTATTGCTACAAAAAGAATAAATTATAATAAGTTAAAAAAAATTACAAAAGAAACAGGATATAAATTTGTTGAAGGCAAGGATTATGCAGCTGTTTTTTCTTTAAAAGATAAAATAATAAAAAATTCTTATGGTTATCCTATTGTGATTCCTTATGATAAAAAATATGACAAAAAATTATTAATTGAAATTCTTTGTGCAATTGTTGAAGATTATGAAAAAGTTTAAGTAATTAATCAAGAGGGTTTAAAATAATTTTGCAAAGTTATAATTAAATATAACTTGCCATCTTATGTGATTTTTTATATACGTCAAATAATTTAAATGCTATTGTTTGCCCTACAGAAGAAGTTAAAGCACGAAAGTGTTTTTTTTCAATCCAACTATCAGGTTTAATTTCTCCAACTTTTTTTTCTTTTGTTTTTTCAGATTTTGGTTTTTCTTTTTTATTATAAAATCCTATTAATGCTAAAAAAGGATTTGAAGTATCTTTGTCTTCTTTTTTTTCTTCTTCAGATTTTTCTTCTAAAAAGAAATTTATTTCGTCTTGCAATCTATCTAAACTTTCTGTTGTTGTTCCTTCTATTAATTTTAATGTGTCTTCAATATCTGATTGTTTTAATTCTTCATCAATTTTATCTAATTCATCTTGATTAAGTGAATAACTACTGAATGTAATTTCTGCTCTTCCTCCAAAAGCAAAATGAGATTGTTGAGCAACTTTTTCAGGGATTCCTCTAAATTTAAATTGCAGTAAAATACAACTATAATAATCTCTTTTTGGTTTCATTTTTCTAAACTCTAAAGGAAGGTCTCCTAATTGAGCTGCACTATCAATATCAAGTTTTTGTTTTCCCATTAAAGTTAATTCTAAAAGAATTGTGTTAAAAGTTTTAACTAAGGCAGGTTCTCTACTTCCCATATCACTTGCTTCTAATTGTTGTGCTGCAATTAAATATGGCTTTGCCCAACGAGAATAAAGCTTTAAACTATTAACCTGACTTCTCAAATAATTTTTTTCCAACTCATATCTTTTTGTTAATTCTCCTTCAGAATGTTTTACCCATCCTTCAAATTCTTGTATTCTTGGTATGAGAATTCTTTTTACTCTATCATTTAAATCTAAATTTTTTACATCTTTAGTGGTTTGTGCTGCTAAAAATGCGTCAATTAATGTTTGAAAACCTGATTGCCCCAATGCCATTGCCTTAATTGAGGAATTTCCTTTTTGCATATCAACTTTATCCATCCAGATTTGTTTTAAACTTAAAATTGCAATAGATTTTTTATCTTTTGATTTTAAATCTTCATATGCTTGTAATCTAATTTTAAACTCTTTTAAATCATAAATTATATTTAATACACTTCTAAGAACAGTATTAATATCCCCCAAAATTTTTGTTCCTTGCTGTTGCATTACTGTTGCTCTTTGCCCGAGTTCTCCAAAATGTCCTGAACCTG
>JAUVHP010000097.1 GCA_030593225.1 archaeon | reverse complement strand
CTCGTCATTAACAAACATTTCCAAATAATATTTTTCCCCATAATCCAAATTCAAAACATTTCCGCTTCCAAGCATAACATCATAAGTTCCGTTTACAATCGCACCATCAAAATCACTTGTAGAATTATAAAGCACAGAACCTCCAGAAGCACTATCAAAAATAAAAATCTTCAAATCACCTGAAGCCAAACTCAATCCAGATTGCTTTACAGTACCCTGCAACGCAATATAATTTCCTGCTGAAATAAAACTAAGAGAAAGAATTATGAAAAGAAGGAAGATTGAAGTTTTATTCATTTTTTAACCTCAAACATTTATTAGAAAATGTAGAGACGCCTTGGCTGGGACTCGAACCCAGAAACCGGTGAAGGCACTGTTTATTAGACAGTTGCTCTAACCTTTGAGCGACCAAGGCATACTCTACAATATTATTATCAATAGAAACATTTAAATAATTATTGCACATAATTTTAACATATCCGGTGAAGATATGCTCTAATCTTTGAGGGAATTTATTTTCCTCAATATTTTTTTTATAAACATTTAAAGAATTATTACAACCCCAAATATCAAAATCACTTGTAGAATTATAAAGCACAGAACCTCCAGAAGCACTGTCAAAAATAAAAACCTTCAAATCACCTGAAGCCAAACTCAATCCAGATTGCTTTACAGTACCTTGCAATGCAATATAATTTCCTGCTGAAATCACAGGGCTAACTAGCAAAACTCCAACTACAAAACATAAAAATAACCTCCTTAACATTCTAACCTACTCTTAATAACAAAACAAACAACTTATTCTTTATAAACATTTTTACTTACCACTACAAATTTTTTACCTACACAATTTTACCGACGGAAAAATTAATTTTAAAAAACTCAAAATTTTCAAAACACAAACTAAATAAACTTCCAATACAATCAAATAAAATAGATAAAAACATTTAAAAATAAACATCTCCTTTTCTAATTATCCCAAATGCTATGGCGTACACAATTCATTTATTGAAGTGGGCAAAATAGGTTTGCGAACAGAGTTCCTTTGGGATTTATTTTTTCAAGATTAACAATTTTTCAATATCCTTCAAAGAAATATTACAATAACAACTCAAATAATTATACTTATCGTTATACATCATTTTAGCATAGTGATGAGCATCAGAAAAATTTGGCAATTTAGAACATTTAATATTATTTAATTTTTTATTATGAACTCTTTCTAACTGATGCTCAATTGAACGAAGAATACTATTCTCATGATAAGGAAAATCTCTGCAAAATGTTAAAGTAAATTCATTCTCACTAATTTTACTAAACAAATCTCCAAATAAATATCTCAAAACAATCAAATAAATTTTAACTTTAAATTTTCCTAATTTAATATTTTTTGGCAATCGCGTATATTTTTTATTCTTATAATTTTCTTTTAATTTATTAATAAACTCCCCTGTAAATTTATATCCTCTAATAAATCCCTCACCATTAGAAACACAAATAGTATAATTCTCATGAAATAAATCTGCCCCACTTACATCCACTTCAATATGCATACAAAATTAGTGAAAAATTAACTTATATATTTTTTCAAAACACAAACTAAATAAACTTCCAAAAGCAACAAAAAAATATGAACAAAACTATAACAAAACAAAAATTAGAAAAATATTTCAATTTAACGCAAACTGCACTAAAAATTGCAAAGAAAAATATAATAAAACAAAAAGAAAATTATGCAAAAGAAATAATTGAAATGGTAGAAAATTATTTATCAGACGCAAAACATTTTGAAAAAAACCAAGATTTTGTAAATGCATTTGCTGCAATAAATTACGCACACGGTTGGTTGGACTCAGGAGTTAGGTTAGATATTTTTAATGTAAAAGATGATAAGTTGTTTACAATTAAATGATTCAAAAAAATAAATAAACATTTCCTCTTGTTCCAAAAAAATGAATCAGCCACCTATGCTTTTCTTTTTCAAGTACAACACGATATCTACCAACCCTAATTCTATATTGTTGCCCCCGACCAACCATCCTTTTAATATCTAAAGGTTGATTATTTTCTAATTTAACAAAACTTTCTAAAAATTTATTTTGAATATAAACAGGTAGTCCAGAAAAATCTTTTTTAGAGCTTTTTGTGAATTCAACCCTCATTTTATTCAAATCCAAATTCACTTTTTACCTCAGCCAAGGAAAAAGTTTTTCCTTCTCTTGCATCTTTCCTTGATTTTTCAATCGCTTTTTTTGTCTCAGGCGAAAAGTCCAAGTAAGGTTCAAGAAGATCCCAAAGAATTTCTTCAAAAGACTGATTTGTATGTGCCTTAATCGTCTTTAATGCTCCAACAAAATCCCGACTAACTTTGATTGTAGTTTCCATTAGTTCTTTTCAAAACCCCCTATAAATTGAAAAGGACTCATCAGGAATTTTAAAGAAATTCTGGGGCTATGCCGACAAATGCTAAAGTAAATTATGTTTGTCATTAGTTCTTTTCAAAACCCCCTATAAATTGAAAAGGACTCATCAGGAATTTTAAAGAAATTCTGGGGCTATGCCGACAAATACTAAAGCAAATTATGTTTGTCATACATTTAGTATACTAAAAGTATATTTAAATCTTTCT
>JAUVHP010000006.1 GCA_030593225.1 archaeon | reverse complement strand
ATTATGTTAAAAAAGAAATGGAGGAAGTTAATATAGACCCGTATAATTTTATTGAGCTTTTGGATTTAATTGAAAGTGGTGCTTTGACTGAACTTAAGGCCAAAGATATTTTAAATGAGTTTATTCCAAATTCGTTTTCTCCTAAAGCAAAACTTAAGGCACATTCGAAGATTTCTTCTGAAAAAGAAATTGGAAAGTTTATTAGAGAAGTGATAAAAAATAATATTAAAGCTGTTAAAGATTTTAGAGCGGGAAAAAAAGAATCTATGAATTTTTTAGTTGGTCAAGTAATGAAACTTAGTAATAAGCGTGCTGATTTTAAAAAAGTTAAAGATTTGTTGTTGGAAGAATTGAAATAAAAATAATATTTTTTTTAAAATATAATGAACGAATCTGGAAGGAATCGATGTCGTGAACAAGTCACTCACTGCATTCCGAAAACGAGCCAGCGAGGATTCGAACCTCGATCGTCAGGGTTTTTCACTCAACTGGTCATAAAGTTTTTCCAGTTAAATCCCGAAACCTGAAATTCTATCCATTAAACTACAGGCTCATATTATAAATATCTAATTTTCCATTTAAAATATTTTTCCTTTGCTCTAAAGTTGTATTTGGAGGGCAAAATTCAAATTTTTTCCATACCAAATATCTTGATAATTTAACAGGGTTTTTTATACCAATAATTTTCATCCATTTTTCTAAGTCATCAATTCCACTTATTGAAATATAATGTTTTCTATGTTCATTTAATTTTTTTGAATCTCTGCTATGATAATAAAAAACGATATCCATTTCTAATAACATTTTAATAATTCCTTCAATTAAATATTTAGAAACGCTAACAATTTTTATAATCGGATAATGATTATAATTTTTGTTGAATTTGTTGACTCCTGCGTAAGATTTTCTAAAATATAAATTTCCATCAGTGTCAAATATTCCTCTCAAGAATTTGGAATATAAAATGTGGTTTCCACTTTCCAAAATTTGTGAAGGAACTTTAACAATGTTGGATTTTTTGCCTGCTGGAAATCCAAAATTAATTAATGCATTTCTAATTTCTTTCTTATAATTAACAAATCCATAAGAACCTCTGGAAAATTTTTTTCCTTTTATATCAAGATTAAATATTTTGTTAAAAAGAGGAATTACATGTTCATCATAATAATCTTTTTCTTCTAAATGCCCGCTAATGTCAATTTCTCCTTTGTTCCCTTTTCGAATTCTCATATAACCATCTCCTGCGTGGATACCACATATTTCAGCTATTTCTGGAGTTAGTTCCATTATCATATTTGTAATACACATAAGTTTATAAGTTTTGCTGTAATAAAGAATATATTTGTATTACTAAAATATTTATAAATTGTAAATGGTTCTTTTTATTATGACTGGAAAAGAAAAGAAAATGAATTATCCTGAGATTTATTTAATTCGTATAGATAGAAGATTAAAACAAAAATTAAAGAAGTGTGGTAGTAAAAAAGTTAGAGATTATTTAAAGAAAATTTCTTGATTTTCAAAAGGGTAAGTTTTTATATTTTAATGTTTTGTTTTTGTTATGGCACTAAAAAAACACCATAAAATTATTATTGGAGGTTTTAGCACGTTTCTTCTTGGAGTAATTATTGCTAATAGTTTATTTATTTATTTTTTGTATGGGCAGTTACAATTGAGTTATAATGTTTTGAGTGAAGATTTAAGGGAGATGCAAATTGATTCAAATAATAAATTTAATGAATTAACTAAAAATATTCTTCAGGACAGGGAAGAGTTAATGTCTCTTGGTTTTCAGTTAGGTTCTATTGACGAGGAATTTGATTTATTGAAAGCTTCTGCTGGAGAGGATTTTTCTGGGATTGTTGAGAGTGGTGTTAAGTCAGTGGTTTCTATTATTACAGATGTTGGGCAAGGAACTGGTTTTATTATTTCTGATGAAGGTTATATTGTGACAAATGCTCATGTTTTAGTTGGAGGGAAAAAAGTCAATGCAATTACTTCTGACCAGCAAATTATTTCTGCTCAGCTTTTAGGTTATAATAGTAACTTTGATGTTGCTTTGTTAAAGATTTCTGGAAATTATAATTCTTTGACTTTGGCTGATTCAGATGATGTGGCCATTGGTGAAAAAGTTATTGCTATTGGAAATCCTTATGGATTGCAGTTTTCTGTTTCACAAGGAATTGTTTCAGCAGTTCATCGTCCAGGAATTAGCGGTGAAAATGTATATATTCAAACTGATGCTGCATTAAATCAAGGAAATTCTGGAGGGCCTTTAATTAATAAAAAAGGAGAGGTTATTGGAATTAATAATTTTAAACTTAGTGAGGGGGAAAGTTTGGGTTTTGCTTTAGAGTCGAATTATTTGAAAGATGTTATTAATGAAATTTCTTTGGAAGTTTTAAATCAGACTTTGATTGATTAATTTATCGAATATAAAGACTTTTAGTTTGGCATCCTCCTCTAACATCATAAGGGGCTAGATTAATTATTCCTCTTGACCCAGGAATATGCTCAAAAATATTTTCTATATTTGTATAATTTGATATATTTATTATTTTGAATTCATTAAATTCTTGATTGTCAATTTTTCCATTTGTTTGAGATGCTAAAATTTTCCATTGTCCATCACCTCTGGGCACAAGAATTTTTGCTTCCAAGAGATTAATCTCAAAACTTTCTTTTGGTTCTCCAAATTTTTCAATGATTTTTTTATCCCCTAAATTATATTTATTAAATTGGTTATTGAGAGAGTTTATTTCATTTTTTGCTTGCCATACGAAAACTGGAAGATAATTTCCTATGTCACTATTGGAAGCAACTTGTTTTAATTCTTTTTCATAGGTAATATTCTTTTTTTCAACATCAACATATCCAAAATAAAGTTGCCAAGATATTTCAGGTTCATCATCACTATATAATGGGAGGTTGTGATCTATTTCTTTTTGACTTGGATCAAGAAGCAAGAATGCCTTTTCCATTCTTTTAAAATGCACAGATTTTCTTCTAAATTTTTGTTGAAGCATCTTTGCTACCTTTTTGTTGTATTTTAAATCTGCCATATTCAAATAAGATAAGATTTTGTTTTTTAAGAATAATTATTATAGAATATATATAATTAATAATTAAATCCAAAGATATAATAAACTCTTTTTTCTTTTTTAACTTATGTCAAAACAAAATCAAGAAGGCATTACTGTTAAGAAAGACGAGAATTTTAGTGAGTGGTATCAGGAGCTTATGATTAAGGCCAAACTTGCGTGTTATACTAAAGTTTCTGGTTGTATTGTTTTTATGCCAAAGTCGTATGCTATTTGGGAAAAGTTTGTTTTTGAAACTGATAAATTATTTAAGAAATCTGGAATACAGAATGTGGGTTTTCCTATGTTTATTCCAGAGAGTTTATTGTCAAAGGAAGAAGAACATGTTAAGGGATTTGTGCCTGAAGTTGCGTGGGTTACTGAAGCTGGAAATAAAAAATTAAGTGAAAGACTTGCTGTGAGGCCGACGAGTGAGGCAATTATTTACGATACTTTGCCTAATTGGATTCGGAGTTATAATGATTTGCCTTTGAGATTGAATTTATGGAATAATGTTGTTAGATGGGAATTTAAGAATCCTGTTCCTTTTTTTAGGACTCGGGAGTTTTTGTGGAATGAGGGGCATAGTGCTTTTGCTAGTGAAAAAGATGCTAGGGCTGAAGCTGATGATATTTTAGGGATGTATGATAAAGTATGTTCTGAGTTTATGGCTTTACCAAGTGTTCGTGGTTTTAAGACAGATAAGGAAAAGTTTGCAGGTGCTGTTTATTCTGAAAAATTGCATTATATGTTGCCGAGCGGGAGAGTGATTGAAGGTCCGTGTTTTCATTATGATGGGCAGAATTTTGCTAAAGCTTATGATATTAAGTTTATTAATAATAAAGGAGAAGAGGATTATGTCTATCAAAATACTTGGGCTGTTTCAACTAGGATGCTTGGGACAATGTTTACTATTCACTCTGATGATAAAGGATTAGTAATTCCTCCGAAATTAGCGAATGAAAAAATTGTTATTGTTCCTATTTTATTTGATGAAACAAAAAGTAAAGTTTTGAAAAAAGTTGAAGAAATAAAAAAATCTTTGAAAATTTTTAATCCTATTTTAGATGTTCGGGAAGATGTTAGTCCTGGCAGAAAATTTAATGAGTGGGAGCTTAAGGGTATTCCTTTGAGGATTGAACTTGGGCCTAAGGATTTAGAAAAAAAGAGTGTGGTTGTTGTTAAGAGAAATACTGGAGAAAAAATTTCTATTAAGATTGCAAGTTTGAAAAAGGAAATTTCAAAATTATTAAAAACAATACAAAAAGAACTTTATGATAATGCAAATAAATTATTGAAAAATTCTATGAAAAGTAGTAAGGACATAAAAGAAACTATTAAATTTGTTAAGGATAAAAAAATGGTTAGTGTTCCAATGTGCAAGGGTGAAAAGTGTGAAGAAGGTTTGAAAGATAAAATGCCTGGGCTTAAAACTTTGTTTATAGATTCTGAGAAAAAGATTAGTGGTAAAGAAAAGTGTTTAGTTTGTTCTGGCAAAGCTGAGTACTTTGTTTATGTTGGTCGGACTTATTGATTTTGTTTTATTTTGTTTTCTTTTTGGTTTATACTTTGTTATTTCCTTCCTTATGTACTTGAGTACACTGCGGAAGAAAATGCCTCGTCTAAACGCAAAAATCTAAACAAAATTGGGAATGAGGAAAGAGAGTAAGAGAAAAATTGGCTAAGCTCCTTGCTTCTTTAAAAATTCATCAGCTTCTTTTAACTGGTCCAAATGTGCTTTTTCTAAATCAATATTATAATGTTTTGCAATTCTTATAACACTAAAAAATATATCTGCTAATTCGTCTTCAATTTTTTCTTTGATTGGAATCGAATTTCTTTTCATTCCTGGACAATAATATTTTTCACAAATCATAATTTCGTTTGCTAAATGTCCGACTTGTTTTGAAAGTTCAATCATTGATGCTTCTGCTTCCCATGGCTTTCCTTCAACTTTTTTAAATCTTTCAATTATATCTTCTGCGAGTTTTATTGCTTCTTTGAATTTCATTTTAATTTTACATACTTTTCAGTATATTAATTTTCTCTTTTTATTTTATTAATGATTTAGTATTATTCCCTCAACTTAAACATAATAGTAGTAGAAACCAAAAAAATCATTGACACTATATAAAATATAATTTCAAAACCAAATCGTCCTGCTAAAAAACCTCCTGTGAAAATTGCAAAGGCCTCTGCTAAACCCACATAAGCATCGTATTTTCCAATGTCTGCACCTCTTCTTTCTTTTTCTGTGATATCTGCTAAATATGCAGACTCAGAAGTTTCAAAAACAGAAATAATTATTCCACTGAATATTTGAAGTAAATACAATTGCCATACTGAATTAATCATTGTATAAAGAAAAACAATTATTGCAGAAGCGTATCCACCAATTATTAAGAGTGGTTTTCTACCTATTGAGTCAGAGTATTTTCCTGCGAAGAGAGAAACTAATGCTCCAGATAAAACAACTAATCCTACTGCGATTCCAAAGTTTTCTATGCTTCCTCCTATTTCGTTAATGAAAATTAAATAAAATGGTCCAAACAATCCGAACGCAAGAGCCATTAATGAACTTGAGAAAGTAAAAATTTTTAGATTTTTTCTATTAGAATTCATGTTAAGAATAAAATTTAGTTGTTTAAATACTTTTTTTAAAATCTCTGTTTTTTAATTTTACATACTTTTCAGTATATTAATTTTCTCTTTTTATTTTATTAATGATTTAGTATTATTAAGCTAAGCTCGTTTTCTAAGTTCAATGTTTTTTCCATCAAACAAGTTAACTCTTTTTCTAAAAGGTTTTTTTCTTTTTCCATTTGTGTTTTCATTTTTGAAATTTCAAATAAGACAATTGTCTTCGGGTTTAAATTTTAAAGAAGTGTTTTCAATCCAATTCAAACCCAAAAGAGTAGTTGAATTAAATTGAATAGGGTTTAATTGTAGCAGAGACTAAGCTAAAAGTAAAATTCACATTCCAGCAATTTAGTCTTACTAACATATTGGTTATAGGATTTAATGGTTTTTAATATTTTTGTTTTCTTTTTGGTTTATACTTCGTTAAATCAATTCTTAAATAGCTCCACTATTCCACGAATTAATTTGCCTTGTCTAAACGCAAAAATCTAAACAAAAATGGGGAAGAGGAAAGGATAATTTTTAAGTTTGGTTTGTTTGGTAAGAGTATGATGTATAAATTTTTTAAAAAAGAAAAAGATTCTATTAAACAAAGATTTATTCATAGGAAAAAATTACTTAAGCCGTTTATTAAATTATATGGAAATCAGGTATTGGTGCACGCAATGGACAGCAAAATTATTTTTAAAAAAATTCTTAAAGAAGGAAAATTAAAAATTCCAAAAAAACATTCCTCTCCTAAAAAAACTCCATATATGGAAACTTTATTGGAGATTAATAACGGAATTTATTATAGTTTGGGATTTGTTTATTTAGTTGCATATGATTGGAAGTATAATCTTATATTTGATATAAGATATTTACAAAACTGCAAATATTACAAAAACTCTGTAAGTTATCAATGCTACAAGGCAGTAATAGATTATTGGCACAGAAAAGATAAAGACTATCTTGAAAAACTTGCCAATGCAAATAAGCAAACAAGAGAAGTTGTAGATAAATATTATAATGAGGAGTATGGCGGGAAGAAAAGAATGTTGTTTGATTTTTGGAAAATTGAGAAACATGTTTTTAGTTTTATAGAGAAATATTCAGATAAAAGAGAGGTAATAAAAATAATTAAAGAGACTGAGAAAAAATTTATTAAAGATTTTCCTTCTTCGTTAAGAGATGCTAAAAAATCTTATTTGACTGAAAGAATACCTGAGATCATAGGGTTTAAGGAAAATAATCTTTTGATGAATGACTATTTTTTGGGATTTTATATAAGTGGTGAAATTTCTAAGGATATAATGGCAATTTTGAAAAAGAAATATTCTGATAAAATAATATTTGATGGTAAGAATATAGGAAGGATTTCTGAAATATGTTAATAAAATAAAATTAATCTTTTTTACTTTTCAACCATCTCAATTATATTTTCTTTGAATTTTTCTAAATCCTGTTTTTGAAATTGTCCACCTATTGCCATTTCGTGTCCTCCTCCTCGTGCGTGTTTTAAATCTTTAATTGCTTTTAAATAAATTTCTCTAACTTTTGGCCCTCTTCCTGAAATTTTGATTTCGTTATCTTTTGTTCTAAGTATAAGAATTATTTTTTCTGGAAATAAATACATTAAACGATTTGACAAATCACTACTGATTGCAGTTTCTCCTGAATATTCAAAGATGAGTAAATTTTTGTATTGTGCTGATTTTTCTTTTGCTTCTGAAATTAATTTTTTGTATTTTTTTTCTATTTCATTAAATCTTTTATGAAGTTGTTTATTTTTTGAATTTTCATTTAATACATCATAAGGTGATTTTGTTTTCATGAGATATTTTAACATTTGAACAACATTTGTAATTCTATCTTTTAAACCAAAACTTAACATTCGTGCAACTTTTCCAATTTCTGAATTATGATACAATTCCCATGGGTCTTCTGATTCTGTTATTAGTTCTGGATATTGTTCTTTGAACTCTAAATAGTTATCTGGAATAAATCTTTCTGAAATACAACCAGTTATAGAAATCCATAAATCTTCTTTTTTTTGAGAAATTTGATAACAAAGTGCTGTTACTGGCTCGTTTGTTTTTTCTTTATTGAGAAGTGGATTATAATAATTAACAAATTTTGGAATTTTTGATTCTGTTGGATGATGGTCAATCCAAACAACAGGCAGGTTGTATTTGTGTGTTTCATTTAAAAAATCTATAGAGACGAGTGGTTTGTCTAATATGAAAATATAATCTGCGTTTAGTTCTTGAGCTTTTTTAAAATATTCAAAACTTAATTCTGGAAAACTTTTTATTGGCACCCCTTTTCCTCTTCCTAAATATTTTTGCAATAAAATAAAACTGCATAATCCGTCTTCATCATTATCAAAGAAAAATACTGGATTTTGCGATTTTTCTAAATGTTCTTTAATTTCTATAATTTGTTTTTCTGTTAGCATATCTTGAAAAGAAATATTGTGAATATAAATGTTGTTAAATTTTTTTTCCGGCAAGAATTTTATCTTTTAGATTTTCTAAATCTTCTCTTAGTGATTCTATAAAGTTTTCATTTTTGAATAATTTGTTTAATGATTCTTTACTTGCCCTAAATATTTTATCAAGTGTTTCATAATTTGCCATTAAAATTTCTATGTCTTTTTCTAAAAGATTTGTTTTACTTAATATTCTTGTTCCTATTGAAGAAATTGGTCTATCATGGAGTTCATCAAATAGAATCCTAGATAAATTTGAAGTTTCAAGTAGAAAATCAAAGTTCATTTCCTCAAGAAGAATATCTATTTTGTTTGATTTTGATTTAAAATAATCTTTTAAAATCATTTCTCTATTTTTATTTAGGTTTTTTGTTAATTCTTTAAGTCGCATACTTACGATTATTCCTTCTCTTCCAAGTTCTATTAAATATCTTTTAACAATTTCTGAAACTTTTTTTATTATTGTAATCTTTTGTAAAATATTACATATATCACTTATTGTTACTAAATTATTTATTTCTAATATATTAAGATGGGTAAGTGCGTCGTCGAAAATTTCTACTTGTTTTTCTAAAATTTGTAATGTCTCTGTAGCTTTTCTTAATATTTCTGAGCTTTGTTCTAATTCGTGTCTTGCATTTTTATGATATAAAGTAATTTTGTTTTTTCTTTCTGAAACTGCTATTACAATTGTGTTTGCTTGAACTGCTGTTCTTTCTCCAACTTTGTGTCTTGTTCCAGTTTCTCTTGTTGGTATTTTTGTATTTGGAAAAAGATAAGCATTTGCATAAAGTATTTTTTTAAGGTCTTTTGAAATAATTATTGCCCCATCCATTTTTGCAAGCTCTACTAATTTTTGCGAATTAAATTTCGAATTAATTTTAAATCCTTTTTCCACTGTTTCAAATAAATTTTCTGATTCAATAACTATTAACGCTCCCATGCCTGCTCTTAAAATATCATCTATTGCAAGTCGTATAGATGTTCCTGGAGAAAATAATTTTAAAGCACTTACAAAATCTTTTTCATCTTGTATTTTTTTAGAATTAATTTCAATCATAAAAATAATAAAAGTGTTTTTTATTTAAACTTTTGTGGTGTAAAGATTAGAAATTTTCTACAATTTCTGTTTTTAATTTTTTATATCCAAAAAAATCTGTTGTGTAATTATATGCTCCTGCCCCTAAAAATATTATTGTATCTCCTACTTTGGGATTTTTTAATTTTACTTTATACCTAAATATATCATCTCTTGTTGGACTATTTCCTTTGATTAAATAATAATCTCCTTTTTCTTTATCTTCTAATTCTTGTTCAACTAACATTTTTGTTCCTGTTAAAATTGTATCAAGAGCACAATTGTAAATTGTTGTATTAAGAATTATATTTTTTTCATATATTTGAATTATTTGTGTTTGAAGTTTGATACAAGGTCCTGCTAAAAATCTTCCTGGTTCTATATATGATTTTATATTGTACTTTTCTAAAAACTTTTTTGTTTCTTTTAATTTTTGAAATATATATGGGGTAACTTTTGAAGTATAACTTTTGTAAGTAGTTGGCAACCCACCTCCAAAATTTATAAAATTAATTTTTTTTAGATTTTCTTTTGTGATAGAATCTTCTAACTCTGTTTGAATTTCCCATTCGCTTGTATTTTGTGATTTTCTATGAATATGAATTCCTAAATTTTCGATTAATGGATTTTGAAATTCTTGTTCTATAATGTCGTTAATCTTTTTGGAATCCATACCATAAACAAAATATTTTCCTGTGCCAATACGATGCTCTTGAAATTTCATTCGCAATGAAAGATTAATTCTTTCTTTAGTGTTTTTGATTGCATTTAAAATTCTACTTAAATCTATTTCATTATCAATAACAAATTTGTTAATCCCTTTTTTTAGTAAATTTTCTAATTCTTTTTCAGATTCTGCTTGTGTAAAAAACCAAATTTTATTTTTATCTTTAATCATTTCAATTTCTTCTTTTGTATGAACAGAAAAATCAACATCAGAAATTTTTTGCAATAGATTTCCAATTTCTTTATTTGTTTTGTAGCTGTAGGAAATTTTTAGGCCTAAATCTTTTAATATTTTTATTTGTTCTAAAAGTTTTTTTTGTGAAAGAATAAATTTAGCTAGCATTTTATTTATTAATTTTTGTTGTTAGAGAAATTTTATTTATTATTTGCTTGCCCAACCCAACCTCGAACCCTAATTGCAAACAAAATTTCTTAATTAATATAGATTTTTTTATATCCGATGAACTTTTCATTTTATATGAATCCTTGCTTTTTTATTTTATCTAGGACAGAACACATAATTAATGGAAATGTTATTGTAACATCTCCATTGACTGTTGCTGCTTCTCCATCATCTTTGATTTTCCCCCAACTTTTTGCTTCTTGTGTTGTTGCTCCAGACATTGAACCTGAAGTTGGATGTGAAGTTGTTAAATATACTGCGTAATCAAATCCTCCAGAAAGTAATGCTGCAAAAACTGCATAATGTTTTGAGATGCTTCCTCCAAGAGAGATTAGTCCTTTTTTTTCATCAAATGATAAATCAGTTGTTATTCTTTGCATGTCTTGGATTGTGTCTACTATAAAATTTGGATGTTTTTGTTGAAACATAAATAATTGGAATCCAAAAGATGAGTCAGCAATTCCAGGACAATAAATTGGAATTTTGTTTTGTGTAGCTTGGTAAAGAATAGAATTTTCATCTTTAATCATTAAACCTATTTCATATAATAATTCAGAACTTGAAATTCTTTTTTGTTTTTTGTAAATTTTTCTTAAATATGTTTGAATTAAATCTTCAAATTTCATATAACTTTCATTTCTTATAACTAAATTTCCCACTCTATTTTCTCCTTTTTCGTGTAGCTGTGTGTCATCTGCGTAAAAATTTGAAAAGCTGAATTCTTCTCCTAAAGATTTCATTATGTCTTCTTCAATACTACCAGAAGTTGTAACTAAAATATGTGGAATTTTTAATTGACACAATTGGGCGAAAAATCCTCGCAGTCCGGAAGTAACCATGTTTGAAGTAAATGTTAAGAAAATTTTTGCATTTGAGTGTTTCATTTTTAGAATTACTTTGACAGCTTCATTTAATTCTGTTGATTGATATCCTAATGAACTAAATCTATCTACACATTCTTCAACAGTCATACATGGTTTCCATAAAAAATCTTTAACTTTTTTCATTTGAAATTAATTTTAGTTAGGGTTATTACTAGAATAATAAAATTGGGATTGCTAAATTAGTTCTGATTATTTTTAACATTAACTTTCTAAAAAGATTTTTGTTTAAAAATATTTGGATTAAAACATTTATTCTACTAACTAAATCTTTTTAAAGAAAAATTTACTCAGATTAGCACAATGAATAAATGGTTAGAACTTTTGATTGGTTTAATCTTTGTAACTGGTCCGGTTTATGTTTGGGGAATGAACATATGGGGATTAGGAGATGCGGCATTGAACTTTTTTAAAGGTGGTCTAGTGTGGTTTTTTATCATGATTGGTCTGCTTTTCTTAATGTTGGGTGTTAGTGACTTGAAAGATTAAAAATAATTTTATTTTGTTTTCTTTTTGGTTTATACGGCGTTAAATCCGTCTTTATGTACGAAAGTACACGGCGGACGAATTTGCCTTGTCTAAACGCAAAAATCTAAACAAAATTAGAGAATGAAAAGAAAGAATTGGGAAATGTAATCTAGATATAGATTTTTATATGAGTATTCTAATTATTGGGAGTTTATTTTGCTAAATAAATTAGTATTCCTTCTATTATTGCAGCAATAATTAAAAGTGGAATTATTATAAGAATAAATGTTTTAATTGACTTGATTAAATATTTTTTTAATGATTTTATTTTTTCTTTTTGAAATACAAATGAACTTATTTTAAGGCCTAATCCGAGTGAGATAAATATTGCTGGGAGTTCAAAAATTCCGTGAGGCAGAATTCTCCATAAAGATAAAATGCTTTCAGTGTTTGTAACTGCTGATGCCACATATCCTAAAAGATAGCCGTTTACAATAGAGGTTATGATTGGGAATATTCCAAATAAAATTCCAAATATCATTCCAAAAAAAGAACTTTGAAGATTATTTGTAAATATAAATGAGATGAGTTCTGCTTGGGACATATCTTTTGTTTTTTCTAATAATTCTTGTATAAATTTTGTTATGGCTTCTTCTATTTGCAATGGTGCTGGAATAAAAAAACCTATAAGAATAAAAATAATAAAAATTGTTATAATTGCAAAAGTGAAATTTTTTGTTTCTTTAATGTAATTAATTGAATCTTTATATTGTTTTGAAATCTTTTTTTTAAAATTTTTATCTTTTTTTTCCATATTAACTAAAATGTTTTTTGATATAGTTTGTTTTATTCTTGTACTTTTTTTTGAGATATAATCCATATACTAATCCTGTGAGTAGTCCTCCAAGATGTGCTGTGTTTCCGATTGGAATATTTCCTGCCATAGATATAAACCATAATGCTATTAAAATTCCAGGTGCTGCGAATTTCATTTTAATTGGGATTGGTATTAACATAATATAAACTGGAAGATTTGGAGTTATAATCATTAAGAAACCAACTAGCCCAAATAAAGCACCTGAGGCACCGACAGCATAAACATTATAATTACTTTGAAATATTAATGAGATAAAAACAAAAAATAAACCTGAAAGTATTCCTGCTGTTAAATAAAAGTAAATGTATCTTTTTGCCCCTATTATTTTTTCAACTAATGAACCAATGAATAATAATGAAAACATATTAGCAAATATATGAAATAATCCTGCGTGCATAAACATACTTGTAAAAAATGTCCAAAGATATTGTCCTTGAAGAATATTTGATGGTTTGATTGCTATATAATCAATAAATTTAGAGTCAATATAAATTAGAATACCAAAAATAATAAATAGAATAACATTAAGATATATAATTTTTGAATTGATTGTAAGACCATTAAAAATATTTTTTTTTCTTTGCGGAATTTTATAAACTCTTACCATTTTATTTTTTCTTTACCACTTTCTTTTTCATAACTTTTTTCTTTGCTGATTCTTTAACAATCTTTTTTTTCACTACTTTCTTTTTTACAATTTTTTTCTTAACAGATTTTTTCTTTATGATTTTCTTTACTGGTTTTTTTGTAATTTTATTTTTTATTGTTTTTTTCCTAGCTGCTGCAACTAATTTTTTCTTTTCAGCTTTTTCTTTTTCTTCTTTTTTGATTTCCTTTTGTTTTTGTTTTTCTATTTTTTCTTCTTCTTTTAAAATTTCTTCTCTTATAAATTCTAATTCCCTTTCAAATTTTATTAGATTTCTTTTTAATTCTTTTATTAGTTTTGTATTATCTTTTAATTCAAAAGTGTTTCCACATTCATTACAGGTAAAATTATATAATAATGCATTTTCTTCATTAAATTCTATGCGACAGGTTTTACATATATAGAATTGCTTTGTTTCTCTGTTTTTTAATTGGTTTTGAATTTGTTCTTTTTTCTTATCTAAAATTCCCTTTAGAAATATTAATGTTTTTATTTTTTCAATTTTCCAAAAATAAGTGTACCAACCTTTTTTCTTATCTTTTTTTCTAATTGATGAGACGAGTCCATAATCTGAAAGTTTGTAAAGAATATTTCTTGTTTGATTTATTGTTATGTCTAATTTTTTTGCAATTAAAAATTCATTTACATGTTTTTTGCTGTTTAAAAGTGGAACTATCTCTTCAGCTTGCTTTCCGACGGTTATAGCCACTACTTCTCTTAAAAATTTTTCTAACATTTTGATATTATATTTATTCTACATAAATATGTTTCGGTTATCATAATAAAAAAGCAATGTTTTTAAAGTTATATTTCATTATATATATTAGATTATTAAAATGGGATTGTTTAGTAAAAATAAAAAAGAGGAACCGAAATTTTCTTTGTCAGAACTTCCAAAATTGCCTTCTCTTCCTAGGTTGGATAATAGAGAATTAGGTTCTGAAGATTCTTTTCCGCAATTACCCAGTTTACCTTCAAGTTCTTTTGGAGAAAGATTTTCTCAAAATGCGATTAAAGATGCTGTTTCAGGTTCTTCTGGGGAAAAAGGTGATGAGGAGGATGCAGATGAATCTGGTTTTGAAACTAGGATGATGCAAGAACCTCCAAGAAAATCTTTTATACAAGAAGAGCATAAAAGAAGAATGGAAGGAAAAAGAGAACCGGTTTTTATAAGGATAGATAAATTTGAAGAAAGTATGCAAATTTTTGAGAAGGCTGAGAAAAAAATTGGCGAAATGGAAGAGCTTTTTAAAGATATAAGAAAACTTAAAGAAGAGGAAGAAAGAGAACTTGAATCTTGGGAGAGTAAAATTCAGTCAGTAAAAAAACAGATTGAAAAAATTGATAAGGAAATTTTTTCAAAAATAGAATGAGTGAAGAAATTTTAATCCATGTTGGATTTCAATATGACGAAGCTGTTATTGCTAAAAGAGATTTACTTTCTTTAGAGATGGACCTTTTAGAAGCTGTTAAAACTGTAACAAATTATCATTCTTTAAGGTCTGAAGAATTAAAATTAAGATTGAAATTATATTTAAGAACAAAAGAATATCTTAGTTTACTTAGACAATTAAAAAGAATTCTTCCGAAATATAAACTTCCTAAAATTCTTAAAGATATTGAAGAAGAAAAAGTTGATTTAAATAAAATTAAAGAAGAGCAAGAAATAAAATATGGTTCTGATGTGGATTCGCAACTTGAAGAGATTAGATATAAATTGAAATCCTTGCAGTAGTTTTATTATTTATTATATAACAATTTTTAAAAACAATTTTTTCTTTTAGTTTTGATGGATAGAAAACAATTTGTTAAAAAGTATATTAAATTTTTTGAAAGTAAAGGTCATAAAGAGATTATTAATTCGTCTTTGATTCCTGAGAATGACCCAACTGTTTTATTTATTACTGCGGGAATGCACCCATTGGTTCAATATCTTCTTGGGCAAAAACATCCTTCTGGAAAAAGAGTTTGCAATGTTCAAAGATGTATTCGGACAGGAGATATAGAGGAAGTTGGAGATACTACGCATCATACTTTTTTTGAGATGTTGGGTAATTGGAGTTTTGGAGATTATTTTAAAGAAGATGCTATTAATTGGAGTTTTGAATTTTTGACAGAAGTTTTGAAAATTCCTGTTGAGAGATTGGCGGTAACTTGTTTTAAAGGAGATAAAAATGCTTCAAAAGATAAAGAGTCATTTAAAATTTGGAAAAGTTTGGGAATTAAAGAAGAGAGAATTGTTTTTTTAGATAAAGAAGATAATTGGTGGGGTCCTGCTGGAAAAACAGGTCCGTGTGGTCCTGATAGTGAAATTTTTTATTGGAAAGATAATGATAATTCTGCATACAAAAAATTTGATACTGAAAATGAAAATTGGGTGGAAATTTGGAATGATGTTTTTATGGAATATGTTAAAGACGAAAAAGGAAAATATAATTTAGCAGAACAAAAAAATGTTGATACTGGAATGGGGGTTGAAAGAATGATTGCATCTCTTGATGGAATAAAAGATAATTATTTGACTTCTTGTTTTAAACCTATAATTGAAAAAATTGAAAAATTGTCTGGGAAAAAATATACTGGAAATGAAAAAGAAATGAGAATTATTGCAGACCATATTAAGGCAGCTGTTTTTATTATTGGTGATGGAATTGTTCCGGGAAATTCTGAACAAGGATATGTTTTGCGAAGGTTAATTAGAAGAGCTATTAGATATGGAAAAGTTATTGGAATTTATGATTTTACTTTTAAAGTCGCAGAACCTGTTTTTGAAATTTATAATGATTATGAAAGTTTAAAGAAAAATAAAATAAGTATTTTAGAAGAATTAAAAAAAGAGGAAGAGAGATTTAATTTGACTTTAGAAAAAGGTTTAAGAAAGTTTGGAAAATTTGCAGAAGGTAAAAAGAATATTTGTGGAAAAGATTGTTTTTTATTGTTCCAGAGTTTTGGATTTCCAATTGAGATTATTAAGGAATTTGCTGAAGAGAAAGGAATTAAGATTGATGAAAAAGAATTTAAAAAAGAATTGAAAAAACATCAGGATTTATCTAGAACAGCTTCGGCAGGAAAATTTAAATCTGGGTTGGCAGATGATTCTGTTGCGACGACAAAATTGCATACTGCAGCACATTTAATTTTATCTGCATTAAGAGATGTTTTGAAAGATGAAAATATAATTCAAAAAGGCAGCAATATTACTTCTGAGAGATTAAGATTGGATTTTTCTTTTCCAAGGAAATTAACTGATGAAGAAATTAAAGAGGTTGAAGATTTAGTTAATGCACAAATTCAAAAATCTTGTGAGGTTGTTTGTGAAGAAATGACTCCTGCTGAAGCAAAGAAAAAAGGTGCCTTAGGAATATTTGATGAAAAATATGGTGAGAAAGTTTCAGTTTATACTATTGGAGATTTTTCTAAAGAGATTTGTGCTGGCCCCCATGTTGAGAATTTATGCGAATTAGGGCATTTTAAAATTCAGAAACAAAAATCTGTTGGCGAGGGTGTTAGAAGAATAAAGGCGGTGCTTTTGTAAAAGCACCTTATACTTCGCTCAGGCTTGGTCAAAGTAAAGCCACACTTGAATAAAAATTTAAATATTTAAAAAAATTATCTTGGGTCGTAATAATCTACTAAACCATATTTTTCTTTAAGTTTTTTTAACTGATAAATTTCTAAAGGATTTAATCTTCCTTCTTTGTTTATTTTAGTATCTATTTTAATTATTGTTTGTGCGTCTTTGTATTCATACATATTTTCATTAAGTGCTTTTCCCTGAGAGATTAATATTATTTCTGGAATTGAAGTAAGTGTTGTTCCCTCAATATAATTTATTTGGTCGTTTGTAATTATTGAGGGTCCTGTTGTTTCAATAAAACAGTACCCTGTATTTTGATGGCTGTATTCTTCTGGACATTTAACTCCAACTGATTCGTGATTTTCTTTTTGGTGATAAAATATAATTGTTTCATATCCTAATTCTTTTAATAATAAAACTAATAATTCTGATTTTTCCCCACAGATTCCTTTTTCATCATATAAAACTTCATAAGGATATCTTTGATGGGCAATTTGTTTACCGAATGTTATTTCAGTTTTGTTTGAAAATCCAAATTCTATTTTTTGTACTAAACTCACTGCGATTCTAAATTGGTCTTCTTTATTTGGAGTTATTTCTTGTATCTTTAGAATAAGTGGGAGAATTAATTCTTTTTGTTCTTCATCATATATTTTTTTAATTTTAAAATCTCTTCTTAATGGCATTTCTCCATTTTCATATGAAATAGATATTGGAAGATTTGATAAATATTCAACAAGCCCGTTATATACTGTATATTTTATTTCTCCTTCTTTACCTTTTAAAATGTATTTGAGAAATATTTCTTTTGATTGATTTTGATATTTTGAAACACAATATTCTTCTTCTCCGAATGCAACCTCTGAACATCCGCAAACTGATGCCCTTCTCACTAATTTTCCATTTGCACAATAAAATGGTTTTATTGAGGAGCATTCTCCAGTTGGGGTATCGTCAATGCAATTTTTTAATGGATTTATTACAATTATTGTGTAATATATTAATGCGAATAATAATCCTGTTAAAATTAAATACATTAGTGGTTTGATAAATGGATTAATATTTATTTTTGGAATTGGTAAAAATTTTTGTCGACCTCTTTTTTCATCAAACATATTTTAGTATGTTAATGAAGTTATAAAAATATAACTACTCTAAAATTTTTTCTAAGAGTTCTGGAAATTCTTTTGTTTTCATGTGCTTTTCTATAAAATGACCTCTACCTTCTAACTCTATTAGTTCTGCAGAAAATTCCTTAGAATAAAGTTTTGCACTTTCTACTCTTTCTTTATATTCATTATCTGAAGTAAAAATAATAACCTCTCTAATATTATCCTTGATTTCAGAATTAATTTCGAACTCTCCAATTTCAGATACCCATTTATTGCACATTTCTTTTCCAGTGACAGGAGCGACCAAAATTAATTTTTTAATTTTCTTCTTAGTATCTCCCAACCATCTAACTAAAAATACTGCCCCTGCACTTGTTCCAATCAAAATAGAATTCTCATCAATTTTTAATTTTTCAAATTCTTTTTTCCATTTTTTATATTTAGGGTCCCAGCTTTCAGGCATTAATGGGACCTCACAGACAATTCCTCTTTTTTTTAGTTTTTCTTTAACCCATGGGAACCAATGCTCTTTATCTTTTGTCACAAAATTCTTTTTCTTCATCTTCTTTTTATCTCCCTCTCCTCCTGAGCCGTGAATAATTATTACATTCATTTTAAAAATTCCTCCATTTTATTAAAATAAATCTTCCAAAGTTTTATGAGATTTTCTTTTTGTCCAATCATATCTTTTGGCAAATAAATAATTCCATTTCCGGTTCCAATAATTGTTGGAAAATGTGAATCTGTTTTTTTACATTCTTTTTCTAAAAAATATTCTTTTTGTTTACGAGCCATAAATAATGAATCTCCAGAAACACCTTCTACGGAAATACAATCTAATAGCAAACTATTACCTATAAATTCGTATTTTAAAAAACCTCTAATTTCTTTTCCTTCTTCTTTCAATTCAAAAAATAATTTTTTTGGCAAAAAAAGATTTCTTAGTATTCTTCCTGTTCTTAATTTTAATTTAATTGCTAGATAATCATTTGTTCCTTCTAAAAATTCATAATAATTGTTCATTCTAAATAAATCGCAGGTTTTCCTGGTTTTGATTTTTTAGATTTATTTTCTGGATCGTATTTGTTTTTGTCATTTGTTGCAAAAATTTCAATTTCTATTGTGATTTTTTTCTTTATTGTCTCAAGATTTTCCTTATACATTTCAATTTCATTTGGCAATACATACACAAATGATTTTTTCTTATTAGAAAATAGTTTTGTTAAGTGATTAATATCCTGCGTAAGTTTTTCAATAGATTCTTCTTGTTGATCAATTGAAGCATCAATTTTTTGTTCTTCTGATTTTGGCCAATCTGATTGAACAATTAATTTTTTTGATTTGATTTTTTCCCAAAGTTCTTCTGTTATGTGTGGGCAAAATGGATGAAGTAATTTTAATGATTTTTCTAAAACTTCTTTTGATGTTTCTTGTGGAAGTGAATTAAATAATTCTCTAATTTTTATTATTGCTAAATTATATTTGAAATTTTCAATCTGGTTTGTCACTTCTTTTATTGTTTTGTTTAGTTTGTTTTCTGTTTTTTTATCTGCTTTGCCAATTTTTACATTTTGAAAATATTCATAAATTTTATTAAGAAATTTATAACTTCCAGTTAATACTTTTTCGTCCCAATTTGTGTCTTTGTCTGGAGAAGCAAATGACATAAGTGCTAGACGTAATGAATCAGTCCCATATTTTGAGATTATATCTAAAGGATTAATTACATTGCCGAATGATTTTGACATTTTTCTTCCATCAGATGCGTGAAGCATTCCTTGGTGGAAAAGTTTTTTTGCAGGTTCGTCAAAATTTAAAATTCCTAAATCTCTTAAGAACTTTGTGTAAAATCTGAAATAGATTAAATGCATGCATGCGTGTTCTGCTCCTCCAACATAAGTATCAATTGGACACCAGTAGTTTGCTTTTTCTTTACTGAAAATTTCTTTGTTGTTATTGGAGTCGCAGTATCTAAGATAATACCACGATGAATTTACAAATGTGTCCATTGTATCTGTTTCTCTTTTTGCTTTACTATTACATTTTGGACATTTTGTATTTACAAATTCTTTGTTTGTTAAAAGAGGATTTCCTTTTCCAAATGTAACTTTTTTAGGAAGTTTTATTGGTAAATCTTTTTCAGGAACAGAAACAATTCCACATTTATCACAATAAATAATTGGAATTGGAGTTCCCCAATATCTTTGACGTGAGATAAGCCAATCTTTCAATTTATATTGAACTGCTTTTTTTGCAAGGGCTTTTTCTTGTAAGTATTTTGTTATTTTATCTTTTGCATCTATGTTTAAGATTCCATTAAATTTTTCTGAATTAATTAAAACACCTTCTTTAGTATAAGCTTCTGTAATTTTGTTTTGTTCTTCTTCATAGTTTTTTGGATGTATAACAACTTTAATTGGAATTTTATATTTCTTAGCAAATTCAAAGTCCCTTTTGTCGTGTGCTGGAACTGCCATTACCATTCCTGAACCATAATCTGCAACAACAAAATTCCCTGCGTAAATTGGAACTTTTTCATTGTTAATTGGATTGATTGCATAGCTTCCTGTAAAAACCCCTTCTTTTTCTAAGTTCTCTTGATTTTTTTCTGAGACAGATTTTAATTTTTTTAAGAATTTTTCAACTTCTTTTTCTTGTTTTTTTGTAACAAGTTCATTTAATTTTTGATGTTGTGCCGAGATAACCATAAATGTAACTCCATAAATTGTGTCTGGTCTTGTTGTGAAAATTGGGAATTTTTGTTTTGTGGTTATTTCTTTTAAAAGTTCTGGGAATTCCATTTTTTCATTTACAGTTCTTTGACAAAAATGCCCTCTATTTTTTAAGACGATTGGCTTAACACTAAGTTCTTTAGAATAAATTTTACAAGATTCAATAATACTTTCGGAATCATTATCAGATTCAATCAAAACAATTTTAGAAACTTTATTTAAAATATTCTTATTAATTTTAAAATTATAAAACTCGTCTAATTCCCAATTTTCTTTTTTCTTATTAGTAATTGCTGGGGCAATTAAAATTAATTTCTTAATCTTAATATTTGTTTCTCCAAGCCACCTAACTAAGAAAGCTCCTCCTGCACTAGTTCCAACTAAAATACTATTTTTATTAATTTCGTTTTTTTCTAATTCTTTTTTCCAATCTTTATATTTAGGGGTCCAATTTTCAGGCATTAAGGGAGTAAATGTTTTTATTTTATTTTTTTCTAATTCTTTTTTTATCCAAGAAAACCAACTTCTTTTATTTTGTGGAGGAAAACCTTTCTTGATTTTTTCTTGGTCTTTTTGATTACTCCCATGAATAATTACAACATTTGAAATTTTATTTTTATTTTCAACCTCAAACAAAATTTCAGTCCCATAACTTTTTCCAATCCAATTTTTTTGCATTGTTTTTGTTCTTTGTGGCCAATCAAGTTCATCTAATTTGTCAAGAAGCTCTTCTGTATAGTCTGTAATTTTGAAAAACCATTGTTCTAAATTTTTAGTTTCTACTTCTGTGTCCTCGTGTCTCCAGCATTTTCCGTCTACAACCTGTTCGTTTGCTAAAACTGTTTCACATTTTGAACACCAATTAACAGGAGCTTTCTTTTTATACGCAATTCCTTTTTCAAACATTTTTAAAAAAATCCATTGGTCCCATTTATAGAATTCAGGAGATGCTGTATTAATTATTCTTGACCAATCATAACTTAGTCCTAATGCTTTTTGTTGTTTAATGTAATTTTTTAT
>JAUVHP010000030.1 GCA_030593225.1 archaeon | reverse complement strand
CTAACGAATCTTTTTCATGTTGAACAATTCTAAATTCTGGAAGTACTTGCCACCCCAAACTCATTTTCGGAATTTTATTAATGGATACATGAAAGCATCCTTCTCCGTCTGTAAATCCTACAATCCAATTAGCATCTAGTCTTTCCTGCTGATTGTCCGCACCCATCTCATTTTCACGCGAACCAACTATAAAAATAATAGTCGTCGTTGTAGAGTGGGATACTCGGGTGTTCCAGCATATAGCCAGATTAACTTTAAATCCTCGCGAACTTAAAGGCACTAAAAATATCTTCGTGAGATAAAATTAGTGTAAGGCTGCGTTTCTAACGTGAAAACATTCAACCTTAAGAGGGTCATAGTTACCCCCGCCGTTTAATGGACCTTAGCTCCCTTGTAAAGGAGTTTCAGACACCACCACTGGGCAGGTCTCACCAAGTATACACGTCATTTCTGATTAGCACTTGGCTACGTTTTTGGTAAACAGTCGGGCCATCCTCGTTACTGTGATCTATTAATGCATACAACTTTCGAAATACACAAAGATAGACATCCCTTCAGCCGAAGCTACAGGACTAACTTGCCGAATTCCCTCAATTGGTTTTACCCTTCATGTCTTGGCCTACTAAGCCTGGGCACCAGTGTCGGTTATGGGTACAGCTAATTAAACTCGTTAAGCAAACATCTTTTCACTGGCTCCTGGAGTCGACAATTGTGTTCAACAAATTCTCTCGCGTCTATGGATTACCCTCGACGAGATTCTTTACTAAAACACTCTCTCGAGTGCTCATCTATCCGGAAGCAAACATTTACAAAAAATTTAATCAGTACAGGAATATTAACCTGTTATCCATCGTCGTACTCAGTTAAGATACAACTTAGGTGCTGACTAACCCTTGGCTAACATATATTGCCAAGGAAACCTTACCCTTACGACCTTGTCCATTCTCAGGACAATCACATCCTACTATTACCAGGATTCTCATTGGTTACCGCTCCACGCTTCCTCCCGGAAACGCTTCTGCGCAGAAACCACGCCTGCTTACCAAAATATTTTGTCTAAAATACTTCCAAAGTATCGGTATTATGTTTAGCCCCGTCCATTTTCAGGGCCCTGAACCTCAATAGGTGAGCTGTTACGCTTTCTTTAAATGATAGCTGCTTCTGGGCTTACATCCCCAGTGTCTCAGGTTCAAGACGCCTTTTGATACACTTAACATAATTTTGGGACCTTAACTTTGGTCTGGGTTGTTCCCCTCTCGGTACGGTATCTTACATACCGCCCCTGATTCTTGTGATGAGCAGTTAACAGATTCTGAGTTGGAAAGAATTCCGTAAGCATTTGCCCCTGCAAATTCTATCCGTCCTTTACGCCGCTAACAAACTACACAAGACTATACGTAGGCATATTTCAGCAGGAACCAGCCATCGCCAGATTAGATAGGCTTTTCACCCCTATACACAAGTCATCCGAGTACATGTCCATAACACCGGTTCAGCCCTCCATCCTCCTTTCGAAAGACTTCAGCTTGCTCATATATAGATCATCTGGCTTCAGGTCTTATCCACGTGACTATCGCATTTTCATACTTGCTCTCGCTTTGGTTACTTGTAAAATACAATTAGCCTCGCCACGTGAAAAAACTCCCTGGCCCGTTTTTCGAAACGTACGTTACAACCCTCTCAGCCGAAGCTGTTGAGAGCAGTAACAAACTGTAACTGTTAGATTTCAAGTCTTTTAACCCTCTGTTAAGAGTACTTTTCAGCTTTCCCTCGCGGTACTAGTGCGCTATCGGACTTTGGTTTTATTTAGGGTTAGCAGTTAATCCTGCCATATTCAGACCTCCAATCCAGGAAGCCCTACTCTTTTAAGGAACCATGTATTCGTTTCTTCTACGGGACTATCACCCTCTAAGGTGTTTCTTTCCAGAAAACTTTGAATCACGAACTTAGTAGTTTACCTCACCACATCTCTATCTCTATTTCTAAAGAAGATTCAGCTTGCCCTGTGCCCTTTTCGCTCTCTGCTAATAAGGGTATCATTATTATTTTCTTTTCCTACTGGTACTAAGATGTTTCAATTCCCAGTGTAATCTTTCCTCTCGGAATAATCAGGTATCTCAAGTTCAAAGGTTGCATGCACCTCGCTTGAGCTTATCGCAGCTTGCCACGCCTTTCATTGTAACCAAAACCAAGCTATCCGTCTAACAGTATATTATAGTAGTATATTTTTCTTACATACGCCATCTAAATTATAAAATTTAGTTTTGTGTGTGGAAATTTCTTCTCCTGCTTATTTCATTGAATATAAAAAACACTTATGGGTGTTTTATACTTCTCAAACTGATCCCAAAAAATTTTCGGAACCAGGACAGTTTCCTGTCAGTTTCACGTGAGTGAATATGATTTGTGATTATTTTGTGAATTTGTAAAATTTATATTTTCCAATTTTACCTTTTTGATAATCTCTATTTATAACCTTTGTAAATAATCTTTCAACACTTTCTACATCATTAACAAGATTATCTCTTCCTTTAAGATAATTACTTTTTACAGTAATTGTCTCTGGACATTTGTTCTTTTGAACAGATACCCATTTTGTTCCTTTGTTAGTGTAAGCATATATAGCGGAAATAAAATTTCCGTTTGTTATTTTTCTTACTCGTTTATGGCTTCTTTGAACAGTCCACGGAACATTTTCCTCGGAAATTACTTGTTCTACTAAGTTTAATCTTCTTGTTTCCGAGATCATCTTCTATTGTTTCCATTTTATTTGTTTGAATTTTATTAACTAAGTTTACAGAAAAAATATATGGACTCGCCGTGAGTTGAACACGGGTCTCCTCGGTGCAAGCGAGGTATCTTAGCCATTGGACAACGAGCCCTTAATTATTTTTTAAACTCGTTTGACTTTATAAATTTTTTTCTGTTGGCAGTAGCATAATTGTGGTTCAATAATATAATATATAGGAGGTGATCCATCTGCAGGTTCCCCTACAGATACCTTGTGACGACTTAACCTACCTTGTCTACCCAAAGTTCTCCTTCGAAAAGTTTCACCATAAATAAACTCGGTTGGTTTGACGGGCAGTGTGTGCAAGAGACAGTGACATATTCACCGTTCGTTGATGACAAACGATTACTACGGATTCCATTGTCACGAGGCTGGGTTACAAACCTCGATCTAGACTGAGATGAACTTTAAGAGATTGGCTTCTCCTTTCGGAGTTGCATCTCGTTGTATTCACCGTTGACGCGCGCGTGTTGCCCAGGGGATTCGGGCTATACAGACCTAACGTGGCCCTCTCTTTCATCCCGGTTACCCGGGCGATCTGTATATAGTATATAAATATACATGAGGGTCTTGCCTGTTACCTGATTTAACAGGTCACCTCACGGCACAGGCTGACGTCGGCCATGCAGCTCCTCTCAGCGTGTCAGGTAAGCCCTTTAGACTGACCTTCATTCTGCTGTCGCTCCTGGTGAGATTTTCTGTGTGTAGTTAAATTAAACCGCACGCGTCACCCGTTGTAGTGTCTCCCCGCCAATTCCTTTAAGTTTCGGCCTTGCGACTATACTTCCCAGGTAGCACACTCTCCGGCTTCCCTTCAGCACCGAAACCTCTCGAAGAGGTCCCGATGTTTAGTGTGCAGAGTTTACTGCTAGGACTACTGGGGTATCTAATCCCATTTGCGCCCCTAGCCTTCATCCCTGACTGTCAGAACTGTTCTCGTAAGATGCCTTCGCTCTTGTGAGTCCGTTCAAGATTAACACATTTAACCGCTACTTTGAACGTACTTCTTACGTCTCCCAATCTCTAGCCTAGTAGTACCTCTTGCACGCTTTGTATTTGAGATACAAAATTTCACAAGAGACTTGCCAGACAAGCTACGGATGTTTTAGACCCAATAAAAATGGCTGCGACTTGGACCGCTAGTATTACCGCGGCGGCTGGCACTAGTCTTACCCAGTCCTTATTCGTGAAACTTTTTACATTTCACAAAAGTTTTTCTAATTGAAAAACACTCTGGCTCAAACTATCACACTTACGTGCATTGTAGATTATTCCTAACTGCTGCACCCCGTGGGGCTGGGAATGGTGTCTCAGATTCCCTCTCAGGGCCTCTCCGCTAAGAGCCCTTACGGATCTTTGGCTTGGTGGGCTATTACCCCGCCAACAACCTAATCCGCCGCAGCCCCATCCTTAAGCTCGAATTTAAGAGATTCATCATTCCAGGGTAAATCTCCTATCAAGTATTACCCTCAGTTTCCCGAGGTTATCCTTGACTTAAGGGTAGGTTAGCTACGTGTTACTGAGCAGTTCGCCTTTTACTAATTCCGAAGAATCAACAAAAAAACTTGCATGTCTAATTGCAAACCAGAAAGCCGCAGCCGCCAGCAGGATCAACTGGATTTAACAATATCATAAATATTATAATAAATTATAGAATTTCAATTGCGCAATTTGTCTATAAGAAAACAAATCACTTCACACGAACTCCTTACTATTGGCTGTTTTATAGAACCACAACTATGACTGCTACTGCATCATACCTTAGATTCAAAGATAAACATGATTTTACATAAGGTAATCATCTTAGTTAATAATTAATCCAGAAAATTTAGCTATATAAATGTTTTGTTCCCGAAAATGGAATTTGTCGAGGAGAAAAATTATATTGGAAAATTATTTATATAATAAAATATTATATTTGTTATGGTTTTAAAAGAATATTTGAAAAAGCGAAATTTAAAAAAATCAGGTGAACCAAAAATGAACAAAGTCAGAAGTCAAAAATCGGATGTCAGAGGTCGAAAGTCGATAAAGAATATTTTCGTGATTCAAGAACATAATGCGTCACATTTGCATTGGGATTTGCGTCTTGAGATGAATGGTGTTTTGAAAAGTTGGGCTTTGCCAAAAATTCCACCGAAGACAAAAGGAATAAAACGACTTGCAATTCATGTTGAGGACCATCCTTTAAGTTATGCGAAATTTGAAGGAGAAATTAAAGAAGGTTATGGAAAAGGGAGTGTAAAAATTTGGGATAAAGGAACTTATGAATTAATTGAAGACGAAGTTGGCACCCGTCGGGTGTACCCCGATAAATCTTCAAAGAAGATTTCTACTAAGGGCAATAAAATTGAGTTTGAAATTTTTGGGAAAAAACTTAAGGGAAAATATGTTTTAGTTAATGCAAAACTTGGCGGGAAAAAAACTAATTGGTTGTTTATTAAGATTTGATTTAGAAAATTTTAAATAAAATCTTTTTGTGAAATTTATATGAAAGCAGAAATGATGAATATTACAAGAGAAGAACTTGATAATTTTATGAAGCAGATTGAAGGAATAAAATCAACAATAGAAATTCTTCAGAATAAAGAAATGGTGGAACAAATTGCAGAAAGTGAGAAACTGAAACAAGAGGGAGCAAAAACTTTTGAATTGAATTTTTAAAAATAAATTTTGTGTGAACCAACTGCATCTATAATAATCTCTTTGGCAAAGTCATCAATCTCATAAATCATTCTTATATTTGAGCCAAGCCAACAAGTTCATTTTTTTGTTAATTTTCCGTGAAGTGGATGTGCTCCTGATTCTTTTCTTGAATTTTGTTGCAATAATCTAATTTTTTCTTTGATACTTTTTTTCAAAAAAATATATTCTTCAAGAATTTTTTTCACTTTTTTATTTCGTGTAGTAATTTTATACATTACTTAGAAAAATTTTTAGAATTTATAAATAGGGGGTAAGTTATTTGCTGGAGATTTGATCTTCAATTGATTTCAAAATTGCTTCTACTTGTTCTAATTCTTCAACACTAAGATTTTTCTTTTTCTTCAAACGAGCAAATCTTCTTTTGAGGTTTCCTTCCATATTTTCAGCAATCATTTCTTTGGAATAATCTAGAATCATATTTTTTTCTGTAGGAACGAATACTCCCTCAATTAATCTGTATGTGGGTTCTCCATTAATTACCTCTGTTTGTAATGCTTGTAAGTGGGGATATTTATCAACATATTTTCCAAGACTTAAATGGTGTGTTGTCATCCAAAATTCACTTCCTGACTTTGCCAACCCATCTAAATATATCTCTGCTTGTGTGTTTGCTTTTATATTATAAGTTCCTCCAGTTGGCTCATCAAATAATATTAGGCTCCTTGCTTTCCCTTTAATTAATAAATTATATGTTTTATCATTTACTGCCTTATAGGTGCTTTCTCCCTCGTAAGAATTTTCAGTTACACCTATATTTGCTAAAATTTCTTCAATCATTGAGATTTCTCCTTCTGTTGCAATAATTGGCCATCTTGCTTGTCCAAAAATTTGAATAACACCACGAGTTTTAGTAGCCATTGTCTTTCCATATTCATTTTCTCCAGTTATAATTTTTCCAGAATTAAACTCATCGCTTGAGAGATTAATTGGATATTTTTTCTTTTCTTTATTTTCTCCTAGGAATAAAATAGGATGTAAAGTATTGTTAACTTTAAATTTTCTTTTTCCACTTGTGTTAAGACATGGGAAAATAATCTCTGAACCTTCTGCTCTTGCTTTGGGAATTAATTTTCTAAAGCCTCCAGCAACTCCAATAAAATAGTCAAGGGTTGTAAGAATTCTCCCTGCGTTTGTTCTTAAGTCGGATAGTTTTGAAAGAATATTGTGTCTTTTGGATTCTTGAAAATAAAAATCATTTGCATCTTTTTCTAGATTTATATATTGTTCATCATCAGATGCCCAATTATTTAGACTTTTATCTTCCATTTTCCTAGCTTCTTCTAAACTATAAATATCCAAATCAAATTCTTTTCTTATATCTTCTAAAGATTGGAATGTTTCAAGTGAAGAAATATCTTCCAAAAAACTCCCATTTGTCAAATCAGCAAAATCTTTAAGTGAGCCATAAAGATGACTACAATTCCAAAAGATTTGATTTAAAGCAGAAGGATTAATTAAATAGTTATCATATGTATTTTTTTCTTCATCATTAAAATAAGTTTTTTTGAATAAACTATTAATCCCAAACAATTGTCCACAATAGCCTTGAAACATATCTCTTAATATATCAAACTCTTTTGACTCAATAAAATATCTTAATGTATTTTGATCTTCTATAAAATAATTCGGATTAGTATCTAATTCTCCAATCTTTTTTAGAATTTCTTCTGGTTGATACAATTCAAATCTAAATATTTTTTCTACTGGAATTTTCAAATCTAAGGAATCCATTAATGATCCTTTAGAATATTTATAATAACTTGTCCTAGGATTTTCTCCGTGTAAACTTATTAGTCTTTCTAAATTCGTTTGTTTTGCCATTGTTTTTGCAGAACTATTCTCTTTAAGTCAATCTCCCCTTCCCAAATTTTGATTTATTTTTGCGTTTAGACAAGGCACTTTTCTTCTGTAGCATAGTTGTCTATGTAAGGAAGGAAATAACAAAGTATAAACCAAAAAGAAACAAAATCAATTACTCTCTTCAACCCACCAGTCCAAATCTGGAATATTAGCATTAATTTTTTTTGCTTTACAAAATCCTCTTGTTAAAAGATAGAATATAACTCCTAAAGATTTGTGGTGTTTGTTGTTTCCGATTATTACTTTATCTGCTCCTTTTGAAAAATTGTTTGTGTCGCAAATCATTAAAACTTTTTTCTTTACATTTAATGTGTCTTTTAGTGCATTTTTATCTAACCATGAATCTGTTACAATTGTTAATTCGTTCTCAAAGAAATCTTCTAAGTTTGTGTTTGTTAAAATTCCTGCTGGATATTTTTTTGTGAAAACTCTGATGCCTGTTAATTCTGAAAACATCTTCGCTGCTTTCCAACCTGCTTGTCTTTTGCAAACAAGAACTATATCTTCTGCATTAAATTTATTCAAGTATTCAATTGCTTCTTTGATTTTTTCGTCGATTAAATCTGTATTGAAAATTGCTAAACCATCTGCTCTTCTTCTGTAAATAAAAGGTTTCATGTCTGGTGTTACAACTTTTGTCCCAAGATAAATTCCTGCCTTAACATATTCATCTAAAGGAATAAGCATATCGTCTCGTTTCTTGATTTTAACTTGTTCTTTTAATTCTTCAGAAGTTTCAGTTACATCAACTTTTGACTTTAGTTTTTTTACTTTTTCTAAAAGGATTTTTTTCTTTTCTTCTAAAGATAATTCTTTTTTTGGTTCTTCAGTAGCTAAAGATTCTGCTTCTGCTTTTTTCTTTAAATCTTTTTCTTCTTTAGAATTTTCTTTAATTTCTTGAATTTCTTCTTTAACATTAGTTTCTTCTTCAACTTTTTCTTCTTTATCAGCCATAAGAAATCAGGGAAGAAATGGTTTATAAAACTTTTCTTAGAATTAATCTAATTAATTAAATATATTGTTGGAGAATAATAATTTTTAAAAGTTAAATAATCTGGGATTAAATATGCAAAGGAAATATGTGGTGATAACTGGGGGTGTGCTTTCAGGTCTTGGAAAAGGTATAGCACTTGCAAGCATAGGAAATATTTTGTCAAAAGATTATAAGGTAATTCCAATTAAATGTGACGGGTATCTAAATGTTGACCCTGGAACAATGAATCCAACAGAACACGGCGAGGTTTTTGTTCTTGACGACGGGGGAGAAGTTGATATGGACTTTGGACATTACGAGCGATTTCTTGGAGTAAATTGTAAATCAGATTGGAATCTTACAATGGGCAAGGTGTTTAGAGAAATAAGAATCAAAGAACGAAGAGGAGATTATCTTGGGCAGACAGTGCAAATGATTCCGCATGTTTCAAATTTTATAAAAAATCATTTCATAAAAATTGGTGAAGAAAGTAAAACAGAAATAGTGTTAATAGAAATCGGAGGGACAGTTGGAGATATGGAAAATGAACTTTATCTTGATGCTGTAAAAAATTTATTGCAAGTTGTAGGAAAAGAAAATGTAGTATATATTCATTTAACTTATGTTCCTATTCCTTATGGAGTTGATGAACAAAAATCAAAACCCACGCAACAAAGCATTAGTCTTCTTCGGCAAAAAGGAATTGAGCCAGATATAATTATTGCAAGATGTAGTGAAATGTTAAATAAAAATGTTAGAAACAAAATTGCAAAATCAAGTAGTTTAGATACTGAAAAAGTAATAACAGGCATTGATGTTAATGATGTGTCGAAAATTCCTCTTGTGTTTGAAGAGCAAGGAATATCTCAATTATTAGCAAGAAAACTAAACATTCCAATAAAGCCAGATTTGCACACTTGGGGGGAACTTATTGAAAAAAGGGAAAATCCAAAAAAAGAAATAACAATTGCAATTGCAGGAAAATACACAAATCTTGAAGATTCTTATGCTAGTATAATTGAAGCACTTAATCATTGTGCCTCGCACTTTTCAGTAAAAATAAATTTAAAATGGATTGACACAAGTAATGAAAATGAAGTTGATTTAACAGAAGTATCTGGAGTAATTGTTCCAGGAGGATTTGGTTCAAGAGGAACAGAAGGTAAAATAAAAGTTATAGAATATTGCAGAGAAAATAAACTTCCTTTGCTCGGAATATGTTATGGGCTGCAGATGATGGTAATTGAATTTGCTAGAAATGTTTGCGAATTAAAAGATGCGAATACAACAGAAGTAAATCCAAATGCAGAACATCCAGTAATTCATATATTGGAAAGTCAAAAAAATATTAGTGAAAAAGGCGGAACAATGAGATTGGGTTCTTATCTTGCAAAAATTAAAGAAAATACAAAAGTCCATGCACTCTACAATTCAACAGAAGTTTCTGAACGCCACAGGCATAGATATGAAGTAAATCAAAATTATCACGAAATATTACAAGAAAATGGATTAATATTTTCAGGCATGTCCCCAGATAATACTCTAGTAGAATTCATAGAACTCAAAGACCATCCTTATTTTGTGGCAACACAAGCACATCCTGAATTAAAAAGTAGTTTGTTAAAACCTGCTCCTTTATTTAGTGGATTAATTAAGGCGGCGATAGAATATAAATTTTGATAAATAAAAATTCAATAAACTCTTTCACGCTTGTCAATTTTAATTATAACAATTGAGTTAGTGCCATAATTAATTCTATAATTAATTCTGTATTTTCCAATTCTTATTCTAAAAGTTGGTTCTTTATGACCTTGCATTCTTTTAGCGTCAGTTGAAACTGAATTTAAAGAAAGTAAATCAATTTTGTCCATAATTCTCTTAACAAGAATTTTGTTTTGGGATTTAAGAAATCTTTTTGGTTGTTTATCATAATCTATTTTAAGATTCATACTCCAAGTTCTCTTCTTAATTCCTTAGAAGAGATTAATTTTCCTTCTCTTTCATTAACCAAGCTTTCATCAATAAGTTTTATTTCCTCTTCGGTAAGCTGAGTATCTTCAAAATCTTCTCGTAAAGAGTTAATTTGGGTTTGAAGGTAAACCAATTTTTGCATTATTTCCTGAGGATTAATTTGTGCTTCCATAAGTTTATCAAATTATTGAAACTTATAAATTTTGTTATCAATTTTTTCACATTAAGATGATGATAAATAAAAATTCAATAAACTCTTTCACGCTTGTCAATCTTTGTTATAACAATTAATTTTTTGTGGTCTTTGATTTTGTAAAGGATTCTAATTCCTCCAACTCTCACTCTGAAAGTTTTGTCATTATCTTCTCTTCTAATGAATTTAGCGTCAGATGGAACTGGATTGTCTTTTAATTTTTCCAATTTTTCAAAAATCCTTAGCAATAAAATTCTTTCAAGATTTTTAAGAAATTTTTTTGATTTGTTTGAATAATCTAATTCAAACATTATAATCCAAGTTCTCTCTTTAATTCTTCATGAGAGATAAGTTTTCCTTCTTTATATTCCTTTTCAGCTTCCTCTAAAGCCTCAATGTCGTCGCTAGTTAAAGTAACATCCTCAATCCATTCTTTAACAAATTCCATATCTAATTGTAATCTAACCACTTTTTGCATTATTTCCTGAGGATTAATTTGTGCTTCCATAAGTTTATCAAATTATTGAAACTTATAAATTTTGTTATCAATTTCTCAACACAACTACTTTAAACTGAGTGCCTCTAAAGTATCGGTATTAGAATTATTTCAAACTTTTCTCAATCTCAACTAATCGATTTAACTTTGCTTCTCTTTCTTCGCCGGTAATTCCACATTTAAAAAAATCTGCTTGAAATCCAAAGGCCAAATCTGCTAAAATATTTTCTTTTGTTTCTCCGCTTCTGTGAGAAAAAATAATTTTTATATTATGTTTTTTTGCTAATTCGCAAACTCTTTTAACTTCCATTAATGAACCATTTTGATTTGGTTTGACAATAATTGCATTTATACTTTTTTCTTTTATTGCTTTTTCTAATCGCTTGTGATTTGTAACTGTTAAATCGTCTCCGACAATTAATCTGTCTGGAAATTTTTTTAGTAATTTTGTGAAACTTTCAAAATCATTTTCTTCAAAAGGGTCTTCAATATAAAAAAGATTGAAATTTTTTATTAAGTTAAAAAGGTAGTTTAATTGTTCTTCAGAAGTTCTATCTAATTTTGGATTTTTGTAATGGTATTTTTTTCGTTTGTAAAAACTTGAAGCAGCTATGTCTAAACCTAAATCTATTTTTGATTTTATTGATTTTTTTAAAACCTCTAAAACATTTTTATCATCAAGAGATGTCATCCAAGCATCTTCATCACTTTTTGTTTTTTTGAATTTGATATCTTCAGTTTGTAAAATTTGTCCTGCACTTATTTTTGCAGATTTATTTACAGCTAAAGAATTTATCATTGATTTTGAATCTGGAATTAATAAAAATTCTTGGAAATCTGGTTTTTTTCTGTCTATAGTTTCTGAATGTTTTCCTCCTCCAATACAATTTCCAACTGAACGTGGTAATTTTTTTGATTCAGGATTTATTATTTGCCAGACCTGTTTTTTTTGTTCTTTTGCCATTGCTTTTAATGTTGCTGATTCTAAAGCAAAAAGTGTATT